>JAPPKR010000143.1 GCA_028819835.1 bacterium
AGTACGTGGATCCCGATGTGGTGGTCCGCAACGTCCCGGTGCGAAGCCCCGGGCGAGACGGGTACGCGGATTTCCTGGTCGCCCTCGGAAACGCTTACCCGGACGGACAGACCACATTCAACATGATCGTGGCCGACGGCGACACTGTCGCCTCCAAGTGGACCTTCAACGCCACTCAGCAATCCGCTCACTTCGAGCACGGCGCCTCCGGTCAGAAGATCCACATCGACGGCATGTCGTTCGCCCGCGTCCGGAACGGAAAATTCGTGGAGTACTACTCCCTGGCCGACAAGCTCGCCTGGGCCAAGCAGCTAGGGATAGTGGACGAGTCCGTCCAGCTCTGATCTGCCCCGCTGGGCCAACCAGGTGCCAATATGTCGGTAGCCCACAAATGACGACATGACCAATATGGGTGTCATGAAAACAACCCTTGACATCCAGGATGAATTGTTGGCGCGAGCCAAGGAACACGCGCGGCGGACCGGACGCCCGTTGGGCGCCGTGGTTGAGGAGGGACTACGTCAGGTGCTTTCTGACACAGGCCCCCTCAGACCCTACCGGCTGCCCGACCAGAGCGTGGGGGAGTCGGGCGGCCGAGACCCATTGGAGGCCTACTCCTGGCAGGACCTCCGAGGGGTCATCTACGGGGAGCTATGAGTCCCGATGATGGCCGTCTGCACGAACCTGTGATGTGTTCACTCTATCTGGTTGCTGGGTTCACTCCGACTCGATGATCGTTACCGAGTTGATCGTCACGTCGGTCAGCGGACGGTCGTTGCGGTCGGTCGCCACCTTCTGCATCGCATCCACCACATCCAGACCCTTAACAACCTTGCCAAACAGGGAGTACTGCGGCGGGAGCCTGCGGCCGTGGGGACCGCTGATGATGAAGAACTGGCTGCCGTTGGTGTTGGGCCCGGCGTTGGCCATGGCCAGGGAGCCGACTTCGTAGAGTCCCGGTCTGGGCAACTCGTCCGCAAACCGATAACCGGGGCCACCCCGGCCCGTGCCGGTGGGATCGCCGCCCTGGCACACGAACCCCTCGATGATGCGGTGAAAGATCACACCCTCGTAGTAGTGGTAACGGGCCAGCACGACGAAGTTGTTCACGGTGAGGGGAGCGGAGATGGGATCAAGCGCTATGGTCAACGTCCCCATTGACGTCTCCATCACCGCGGTGTAGGACTTGGAAGCATCGATGCACATGGGGGGCGGCTTTGGGAATTGACGACGGACCGGACTGGATCCGTCCGCCGCCGGGCAAGGCGTATCGGCCACTGGAGTCTCCTCTATTGCTTGTCTTTCGGATTGAAGGGACGGGCTAAACCCTAATCACACCCGCTGCCTCGACCGGCATGCCGGAGAGATCCGCTCCTGGCGTACGGGATGCTTGTAGGGAAATTGAACCCTGGTAGGTTGCACTATTAGAAACCGAGGCAAGGATTCAGGCCGATGCCGGAATCATTGACCGCCAATGCAAGCGATTCGGCTACGGGGCCAGTGCCACCCATCTGACGGATGAACCCAGCGGAGTTTATGGATTTCGATCATCAATCTTCGACTCATGCCGACCTATGGGCCGACATCTATGACAAGGTGCATCGCGAACTGAGCGATCCTGCACATGTCGATCCGATCATAGACGTGCTGGCAGAACTGGCAGGCGCCGGACCAGCCCTAGAACTGGGTATAGGCACTGGCAGGATCGCCTTGCCGTTGGTAAAGCGAGGCATCGAAGTCCACGGTATTGACTTCTCCGAGGGGATGATTGACAAACTGCGCCAAAAGCCGGGAGGTGCAGAGATACCGGTCACCCTGGGCGACTTCAGCGATCTGGAAGTCGAGGAGAAGTACTCACTTATCTTCGCGGTGTTCAACACATTCTTTGCTCTGCTGACTGAAGAATCGCAGGCCCGATGTTTCCGGAACGTCGCTCGCCATTTGGCCCGTGGCGGTGTCTTCTTAATAGAGGCGTTCGTACCACATCCCACCCGCTTTAGCCGGAGACAGAATGTATCAGCTGAGTCGGTTGAAACCGACCGCTATCTCCTCAGTACTGAGCGTCACGATCTGGAACGTCAGATCATCGACTCGCGCCTTTTCATCCCCGGTGAAGAAGAGAAGAGGTCGCTGCCGATAAAGATCCGTTACGCGTGGCCAGCCGATTTGGATCTTATGGCAGGGCTCGCCGGTATGCGGATACGCCAACGATGGAGCAACTGGGCTGGCAGTCCGTTCACAGACTCCAGCTCCTACCACATCTCGTTATACGAGTTACGTAACTAGTGACCCGCAAGCAACTCGGCATAGTGGACGAGTCCGTGCAACTCTGATCTCCCACTCTGGCTCGGAGTGCGAAGGGGTCAGGTAACGAGTGGGCGGTAATCGATGTCGTAACCGAAGGCCCCGGGTCCCACCACCTCCAGGGCTTCCGGTGTCTTGAGAAGGTCGGGGCACGGGATCACCAGGACATCGGCCCGCAACCCGTATCGGACCAGTTCGGTCGTGATCGGTTCGCCCTCGTCGGTGGTCACCAGGGTGATGAGGTCGGGAACGGTGACGGGGACCTCGTCACCCTCGCGGATCACCAGGTTCTCGTTCTGGAAGTCGATCTCTATCCGGCGTCCGGCGTCGTCATCCAGTCCCTCGACCACCAATCGTCCCTTGGCGAAGCCCCGCGTGGCCCGCCGCTCCACGTCGACCACCTTCCCCCGGATGTACCGGCGCCCACCCGCCTCCCTCACAATGGCTTCGCCCGGGTCCTGGTGGCGCTTGCGGGCGTCCAGCACCGCTCTTCCGATCCGGACAGCGAGGGAGAACGTGTTGGGGATTATGGCCCTGCGGCAGAAGGCCCCGTCCATCACCGCGTTGGCCAGGCCGGCGTGACCCCCCATGTCGATGGTGACCGACCGCATGATTCTCTCCAGCCAGTGGGCGTCCAGCACGCGGTCCAACACGATGCGGTTGGCCCGCTCGTCGGCCAGAGCGGCCGGGAACGGCGATCCTCCATATATGAGATAGGTGATCATCTGCAGTTCGGGGAAGGCCCGCCCCATCCCGTCGCCGTCCACGACCGGGATGCCGAGCCGGGCCCCGACCACCAGTGGCACCATCGAGTTCCCGCCGCCCATCTCGAAGGGAGCGATGGCGGTGAATTTCCGGCCCAGGTGGCGTTCCAGCGCCCGGACGGCGTCGGTCTCCTCGTTCCCTCCCGCCACCTTCTCGTATGCAACCACCGGAGAGCCCATCCCGCCCACCGCCACCAGCAGATCGTCGTCGGTTATTTCCGTTGGATCGATGATCTCGATCCTCCTACCGGCGCGCAACTCCGCGCGGGCTCGCAACCGCCCCAGGTAGGGATTTCCACCTCCGCCGGTGCCGAGGATGGCAGCCCCGATCGCCGCGGGGATGAGATCTTCCTCGGTTACATTCCACATCTGCAACTGTTCCGTTCGCGAGACACCACCCGATGTTGTCAGTCTACGCGCGGGACCGGTACGGCTGTTAGAAGGGCCTTGGTTGGGGAGTAAGCATCCTCAGGTCCTCACCTGCGATGTAGTCCATCGGATCGAAGGTCAGGTCGGCCCATCGGGGATCGGCCTCATATCGC
Source organism: bacterium (assembly GCA_028819835.1). The sequence continues at coordinate 3,611 of JAPPKR010000143.1, forward strand.
TCCTCGGCCTCCGCGAATGACAGGTCGCCGTCGTAATGCACTATCCAGACGTACTGGCAGGTCTCCTCCACCAGCCACGGGCCGTCGAGCCGGAAGCCGTGGTCCAAGCGGATCGGCACGATCTCTTCATTCACCTTCCGGGCGAACTCCTGCCAGGTGTCGGGATGGAGGTCGTAGATACGTAGTTGGGCCGCCATTTTCGGCATCCTAGCAGGTCAAATGGGATAAACCCGGTGCTGCTTCGGGACCACATTTCGCCCTTCTATGTAGACTTCGGGAACCTGATTTCCTGAGGTGACGATCGATGCAATTCCTGGCGCCGGATACGGTCGAAGAGGCCCTTCGGTTGCTGTCGGACAGAGGAGATCTCCGGGTGTTGGCCGGCGGGACGGACGTCATGATTCAACGCATGACCGGTCAGCTGCCTCGTTCCGAGTCGCTCCTGTACATCGGAGGACTGGCCGATCTGCGGGGGGTTAGCCGCTCGGATGGAACAATCCGCATCGGCGCCCTGACCTCCCACCGGGACCTGCGATGTGATCCCACCATCACAGCCCATCTGCCCTCGTTTGCGGAAGCCGCCGCCACCGTCGGCGGATGGCAGACCCAGGCGGTCGGCACCATTGGAGGCAATCTCTGCAACGCCTCGCCTGCCGCCGATCTGGCGCCCCCGGTCCTGGTTGCCGATGCGACCATGGTGGTGTCCGCCGCCGATGGCCCGATGCGGATACCGGCCGACCGTTTCTTCGTGGATCGGCGTCGCACCGCCCTGCCGGCAGGCCAGATCCTCCTGGAGATAGAAGTGCCGGCGCCCCCCGAAGCCACCTGGGAGTCCTATCTCAAGGTGGGACGGAGGGGCGCCATGGAGGTTGCGCTGGTGGGCTTGGCAGCCCGTTTCAGCATGGTCGGCAACCGGATCACAACCGCCCGACTGGCGGTGTGCTCGGTGGCGCCCACGCCCCGGAGGCTGCGTCATGCCGAAGAGGCGTTGACGGGCTCCACGCTCGATGAGGAAGCGGCGGCGGAGGCGGCCCGACGGGCGACAGAAGAAGTGGACCCGATCGACGACCAGCGGGCCACCGCTACCTACCGGCGGATGCTGGTAGGGCGCCTCATCCGAAAAGCCGCCCGCCTGGCGCGCCAGAGCCTGGAGATCCGATGACGCAGGAACTCAGCATGGAGGTCAACGGGATCCGCCGGACAGTGGAGGTCGCCGGCGACGAGGTCCTCCTGGACACGCTCCGGGACCGCCTGTATCTGACCGGGACCAAGCGGGGCTGCGACGAGGGCGAATGCGGAGCCTGCACGGTGATCGTCGACGGTGCGCCCGTCCATTCCTGCATCTTCCCGGCTCTGGCGGCCGAAGGCGCCGAGGTCAGGACTGTGGAGGGCCTGGCCGGCTCGGCGGGACGACTGAACCCCCTCCAGAGAGCCTTCGTCGACCAGGCGGCCGTGCAGTGCGGTTTCTGCACGCCGGGCTTTTTGATGACGCTGACCGCGCTGCTCGAAACCAATTCATCCGCCACCGACGGCGAAGTCGACGAAGCCATCGCAGGAAACATCTGCCGCTGCACCGGGTACACCGCCATCCGGGCCGCGGTCAGGTCTCTGGTCGGGGAGGGCGGGGCGTGACGGCTGTGGGTCGGGGAGACTCGCGCTCCGACGCCGACGCCAAGGTGCGAGGGCTTGCCACCTACGGCGTGGACTACCGGGAGGCGGGGATGCTCCATGCCCGACTGCTGCGTTCCCCGGTTCCGGCCGGAAGCATCATCCGTCTCGACGTGACCGAAGCTCGCTCGAGCCCCGGAGTCCACGCGGTGGTCACCGCCGCCGAGGCGCCTGAACACCGGAACGGCCTGGTCCTTCTGGACACGCCCTTCTTCGCAGACGACATGGTGCTGTACGAAGGGGAGCCCATCGCAATGGTGGTGGCCGACACCGCCACACAAGCCCAGTCGGCGATCGAGACCATCGAACTCGAGATAGAAGAGCTGGAGCCGGTCTCCAACGTGGCCGAAGCGCTCGCGCCCGGCGCCAGGCTCCTCCATCCCGACCTGGACTCCTATGAGATCCTTCCCGGGACGGCACCCTGGCCGAAGGGAGGGAACTGCGGCGGGGTGATGTCATCCGACCCCGGGGACGTAGACGAGGCTTTCGGGGAAGCCGACGTCATCGTGGAGGACGTCTACACCGTTCCCCGCCAGTACCAGGCGTATCTGGAGCCCAAGTCGGCCACCGCCTCCTATGACGGCTGGCGGTGGACCCTGAACGTGTCCCATCAATTCCCCTACAAGGCGCGCAGCAGGGTGGCCCAGTCGCTGGGAGTAGCCGAGTCCCGGATCCGGGTGGTCGGACATCACATCGGAGGCGGGTTCGGGGCCCGTCTCGACCTCGGCATCGAGCATTACGCGGCGATCGGCGCCTCGCTCACCGGCCGGACCGTGCAGTTGGTCAACGACCGGGAGGAGGACCTCCTCTCCTGCATGTCCCGCGAGAACGCCACCATCAGGGTGCGCTCGGGGCTGACGAAGGATGGGCGTATCGTCGCCCGGGAGTTCGAATGCCTGATGGATTCCGGCGCCTACGCGGGCGACACGCCTTATCTGACCAGCATCGTCCTCTTGATGGCCGGTTCGGTGTACCGGGTGGGGCCCACCCGGGTGACGGCCAAAAGCGTGTACACCAACACGGCGCCGTCGGGCGCTTTCCGGGGCGTCTGCGGGACCTACCTCTGTTTCGCCCTGGAAAGGCACACCGACCGCCTGGCGCAGGTGATCGGCATGGACCGGCGGGAGTTCAGGATGCGCAACCTCTTCGAGCCTGGCGACTCCATGCTCAACGGACAGA
>JAPPKR010000195.1 GCA_028819835.1 bacterium
TGGATCTCCCCACCACCGAATCCGGTTCCCGGCATCGCACCGCCCAGCGGACCGCTTACGTGACCGGCCTGCCGGTTGTCACCGTGAGCAAGGACCGGGCGGTTGTAACCCTCTATTTCAAGTCCGAGCAGGCGGATCTCACCCCCCGGTGGACAATCCGCAAGCGGATCCTTCACCATCTTCAGATTCTCGTGGTGATGCGGAAACGGTTCGATGAAGCGGAGGAACACCTGCTACGAATGGAGTTGCTGGGGCTGGTGACCCGAAGGGACGTGGCGCACATGCTGAGGTTGGGTGAGTTGGTGGTCAGGGCTGCATCCGGCATCGAGGCCATGGTGGTCGACTCCGCCCAGGACCCGGACACCACGGCCGCTGTCGTGGCGGATCGAGTCTTCGAAGTGGAGAGACTGGTGCAGTTGACTTTGAGGGACTACCTGGATGACGAAGGGGATGAGGCTCGAGGGGCGCTGGCCGGCGTGCTGGGACACCAACTCGCCCACACCTGGCTCGTGGAGACAGAGATCGGACTGTCCGACCTGGAAGGAGAGCTTGTCCCGAGGGGGCACCGACTTCTGTACCGGACCGGCGTTGTCACCAAGCGGATCAGGGGGATCCTCTTAGAGGAGTTTCCCGACGCCCAGGCCCTGCTGCATGCGCCGCTGGAACGCTTGATGGAGGTGAGGGGAGTGGGCCACAAGACAGCCACCCGGTTGAGGCACTACTTCGATCGGCTGCTGGCCGCGGTTCACCCGATTGGACAACGCGTGCTCACAGACCGGCGGAAATCGTATAATCGTCTTCCATGACCCCGGGAGTTCCGACATCTGCGAAAAAGCCCGCCGCGAGCAGTAAGCGGGGAGCCAAGACGAAGAGCGAAACTGCGGGAATCGCAGCCGCTCCTCCCGTTGCCGCACCGGCTCGCAGGAGGAAGGTCAAGTCTCCGCCGAGACATGCCCGGAGTGCGGCGGCCGCTTCGTCAACACCCGAGCAGGCTCCGAAGTACAAAAAGGGCGACTACGTGGTTCACATCCAGCACGGCGTGGCGCACATCTCCGACATCCAGACCAAGAGCGACTTCGGCGAGACACAGGAATACTTCATTTTGAACTTCCCCACCGAGGAGATGGTGATCAGTGTCCCGACCAACAAGACTCTCTACACGATCCGGCCCCTGATCAACAAAACGGAGGCCGCCCGGGTCGTGCAGAAGCTCAAGGAGGATCCACAGGAGTCGGGGGCCAACTGGAGCCGGTGGTACAAAGTGCTTCAGGAGAAGATGTACTCGGGGGACATCTTTCAAGTGGCGGAGGTTGTCAGGGACCTCAACTACTCCAACCAGACCAAGGGCATCTCTCCTGCTCTCAAGAAGATGCTCAATCGCGCGCGAGACGCATTGATCACCGAGGTCCGCTTCTCTCTGGGCCTGGACGCTACGGCGGCCGAGAACAAAATCAACCGTGCGTTGCCTACTTTCGAGCCCATCGCTCGTAAGAAGTGACCGGATCGCGCCAGGATTGGCGAGTGGGATGGGGATTGGATGTCCATCGGTTGGGAGGAGAGCCACCCATTTTGCTGGCCGGTGTTGAGGTTGACCGTGAGAGGGGGGTGATAGCCACCTCGGATGGAGATGTAGTGGCCCATGCCGTGGCCGACGCACTGTTGGGCGCCGTGGCTCTCGGAGACTTGGGCACGTTCTTCCCGTCCTCGGATCCACGGTGGGAAAACGCTGACAGCATGGGCTTGCTTCGCCGGGTGGTGGAGTTGGCGGATAGCATGAAGTGGCAGGTGTCATTCTGCGACGTGACCGCTGTCTCCGAATCGGTACGGGTCGCTCCTTGTCGCGAGGAGATCCGAGCAGCCCTGGCGGGCGCCCTGGGTTTGAGTGTCGGGCAGGTCTCGGTGAAGGCCACCACCACCGATGGTTTGGGATGGGTTGGTCGCGACCGGGGAATTGCGGCGGTCGCCGCGGTGACAGTGGTCAGCTAGGGCCGCGCCGACCTCCACGTCCACGTCGGAGGAGCTTTCCTCTAAAATCGGGGGTGCTTTGATGATCTTCAACACCCTGGACAGGGTGACTACGCCACTGGAGCCGGTTGACCCCCCGAGAATCGGGATGTACGTATGCGGCCCTACGGTCCAATCTCCCCCCCATGTGGGGCACGGGCGTTCCGCCGTGGTCTTCGACGTGGTGCGTCGCTATCTGTCATGGAAGGGCTGGGATGTCCGGTTCGTGCGGAACATCACCGACGTGGACGACAAGATAATCGCCATCGCCCGGCAGGAGGGGGTCCCACCGGGAGAACATGCGGTCCGGATCACGGGGGAGTTCGACCGCGGATACCGGGACCTGGGAGTGGAGGCTCCCGACATAGAGCCAAAGGCGACCGAACACATCCCCGACATGATCGCTTTGATCAACCGGCTCATCCGGAAGGGTCTCGCCTACGCCCGCGGGGGAGACGTCTACTTCGTGGTGCGGTCCCTCTCCGGATACGGGAAACTCTCCGGTCAGGGCCTCGATGACCTCATGGCAGGAGCCCGGGTGGAGGTTTCCGAGCAGAAGGACGATCCCCTGGACTTCGCTCTCTGGAAGGAGGCCAAACACGGTGAGCCTTGGTGGGATTCGCCCTGGGGCCCGGGCCGCCCCGGATGGCACATCGAGTGCTCCGCCATGGCTGCGCGGTACCTGGGGGAGACCTTTGACATCCACGGCGGGGGAAACGACTTGATCTTTCCGCACCACGAAAACGAGATAGCCCAGTCCGAAGGGGCAAACGGAGCGCCGTTCGCCCGGATCTGGATGCACAACGGCATGCTCAACCTGAGCGGGGAGAAGATGTCAAAGTCCACCGGTCATCTGGTCGACCTGAACGAGGCGAACCAGCGATTCGGTGGCTTGGCGGTCCGACTGTTCTACCTACAGGCGCATTACCGCTCGCCGCAGGAGTTTTCCAACGAACTCCTGGAGGACGCTCAGACCGCCCTGGCTCGTCTTCACCGTCTCCTGGAGAAGACCGCCGATGTGAAGAAGCCGCCCCACCCGGAGACCATCGCCGGCTTCGAGGAAGCCATGGACGACGACTTCGCCACTCCCCGGGCGCTCGGCTGGCTGTTCGGCGCGGTACGGGAGGCCAACCGCGAGTTGGAGCTCACCGGTTCCGCCGGAGCCCATGCCGCCGCTGCCTGGGAGATGGCCCGGGTCCTGGGATTGGACGACCTCTCAGGCGCCTCCTTCCACCCCCAGACTCGAGACCTCGACGAACTCCGAGCTCCGGTGGAACAGATCGCCTCCCGGGAAGGTACCGACACCGCGGGAGACACCGCCGCCATTGTGGAAAGCCTGCTTGCAAAACGCTCCGCGGCCCGCTCGGAGGGCGACTACGCCACCGCCGATCGAATCAGGGACGACCTGGCCGCCCTGGGGATCGTGGTGGAGGATTCCCGAGATGGCACTCGCTGGCTACGGCGCTAGGGTCGAGGGAGTCCCGGCGGTCGAGGCTGCCCTCGAAGCGGGCCGGGTGCGGAAGCTTCGAGTCGAAAGCCGCTCCGCCTCCGGCCCCCGCGTGGCCGAACTGGTGGACTCGGCCCGGGGCGGGGGAGTGGAGATAGAGATGGTGAGCAGCCTGGCGGGCATGGCTGTTACCTCTTCCCCGCAGGGGGTGCTGGCCGAATGCCGTCCGCTTCGGGCAGTGACGCTCACCCAACTGGCCGACGAGGCGGCGCCCGCCGCCCTGGTGGTGGTCGATCGCATCTCCGATCCTCGCAACCTGGGAGCGATCGCCCGTAGCGCGGTGGCGGCGGGAACCCCCCGGTTGGTTATTCCCCGGCGGAGGGGATCGCCCCTCACTCCAACAGCTTTCAAGGCGGCCGCGGGAGCCTTGGAACGGACACGTGTATGCGTGGTCTCCTCCATAGCGGAGACGCTCAGCCAACTCTCCCGCATGGGCATCTGGACAATCGGCCTGGCGGCCGAAGCACCGATGTCTCTTCTCGGGTTGGAGTTGCTGGGAGAGCCTGCCGCCCTGGTGGTTGGCTCCGAGCACCAGGGCCTGTCGAGGCTGGTGGCCCAACGGGTGGACCAACTGGCTTCCATCCCCATGGTCGGAGACACCGAGAGCCTGAACGCCTCGGTCGCCGCCGGGTTGGCGCTCTTCGAACTGGCCCGCGTTCGCGGCTATCTTCCGAAACCATGAGCCGGGTGTGCCCCCCAAATGGTACGATCCCGATCTCAACCAGCTGGCGTAGCTCAGACGGCCAGAGCAGCTGATTTGTAATCAGCAGGTCGTGGGTTCGAGTCCCACCGCCAGCTCCCACAGGTCCCTTCCTAAATGTGCCAACTTAGCCACAAACTGCGATAACCTACTGTTGGGATGTCGAATCTTGTGGCCCCGTACACCAAACTCGGAGAGGTGCCGGCACTGTTGATCGGCGGACCTGTGTTGGCAGGTCGCCGATGAGGGGCCGCCACGCTGCGGGAGGCTGGTCACCCTTCTGGCGCGACATCATTCTGAGGACCGTCCTTGCCCTGTTGCTGGTTGCGATGGTCATTTTCATATGGTGGCTCTTCTCCGAGGACGACCTGTTCACGGAAGCTGTTCCGACAACCTCGGTCCCCGAGACCACCTCCACAACGGAGGCTGTGACCCAAGGGACCGAGCCCGAGGTGGGCGCCACTACCACCAGCCGTCCCGCTACGACCGAGGCCACGGAAGCCGACACCACCACCTCCACCACTGCGGCGGTCACCACCACCTCCACCACCACAACCACCGTCCCTCCGCCTCTCGACCCGGCTCAGTTGGTGGTGCGGGTTCTCAACGCCAACGGCGTCCAGGGCGTGGCCGGGAGGTTGTCCGGCCGCTTGGAGGAGGCCGGGTATGGGGTAACCTCACCGGACAATCATGCTCAACGCTTGGACGTGTCACGGGTGTGGTACCGGGACGACCTCTCCAGGGAGGCTGCGCTCCTCAGGGAGGAACTGGTTCCCGACGCGCTGGTAGAGGCGATCCCGCTGGAGCAGGAAGGGATCGACATCGTGGTGGTCTTGGGACGCTCTTTCGAGGAGTGACCCAGACGGAGCACCTCCTGGTACAAAAGAGAGGAGCTTGGGGGCTCATCGGCGCGGTCCTGGCCATCCTCGCGGTTGGGGTGGCGATCCGGCTCCTGTCGCCGGCGATCCTGCTGGACGTTGGCGCCCTGTGGCCGATCGGGGCCGCTCTCCTCGCCCTGGGATGGGTGACGCGGAGGATCTGGCCGACCACCCGACTTGCTCACGCCCCGGTTACCCCGCTGGTGATTTTCACCTGGCTGGTGTTCTCGGTCTCCCTCCACTTCACGGATGTCGGGTCTCTCCCTTCCCGCAGCGCCGACCTGAAGGGCCCGCCGGTGGATCAGGTGGGTTTCTCGACACTTGCAGTGCAGATGAGAGAAGGACGGTTGACGGTTTTGACGGGGAGCGGTCCCTCCGCCTACCAGGTGGAGATGACCCGACGGGGAGGGGGCGCCGGAATCCCGCTGGCGGTTGAGAGCGCCGGAGACCAGGGGGGAGAGATAACCATCATTGATGTCAGAGACCCGCTTCCCTTCGACCTCGACCTTCCGGTGCAGGACAACGCCTGGTTACGCTCCTCCGGATGGAGGGTGGGCCTGCATCCCGATCCGATCTGGAACCTGACGTTGGCAGCCCCCGAGATCTCCCTGGATCTCCGCAACATTCGCCTGGCGGGCCTGGCGGTGGCCGGGGAAGGCGCCATCAAGGTGGCGGAGGCATCGACACCCACCAGAATGGTCCTGAGCGGTTCCTTCACCATCGAGGTGCCCGCCGGGGTTCCGGTTGAGGTGCTGGGAGCGGCCGTCGTGCCAGAGGAGTGGACGGTCGACGGGGATACGGCTTGGTTCGGGGAGCGGGGCGCAGGGTGGGACATCACCGTCATGGAGGAAGGCTCGGCCCAGATAATCACCGCCTCAGGCTAGGGGTTCCCGACTCACGCCTGCGGTATAGTGCCTCCGATGGCGCTACCCGACTTCACCCTCGAGGACCAGGCCTGCGAACCGTGGAGGCTCGGCAGCCACCTCGACGCAGGGGTGCTGCTGGTGTTCCTCCGCGGAGACTGGTGACCCTACTGCAACGGCCAGTTGGCCAGTCTGGCGCACCGGCATCAGGAGATCCTGGCTGCCGGATTCCGCACCGCGGCGATCGATGTCGACTCGCCCTCACGGCATGCGGCAATGGTGGAGAAGCTGAAACTGCCCTTCCCGATGCTCTCGGACCCCGACCGCTCACGCGCCATCGTCCCCTACGGGTTGGCCGACCACCAAGATCCCCGGAGGGTGGCCCTGCCCGCCCTGGTGGCGGCATTGCCCGGAGGAGAAGAGGTGTACCGATTCGTGGCGCGGGACTACGCCGATCGCCTGCCCGAGGACGTTCTGGTGGGAGTGC
>JAPPKR010000083.1 GCA_028819835.1 bacterium
CCACCATCAGCCGCTTCGCGCGCGGACAGTTCCTGGTGGCCTCCATCGTGGCGGTGCTGGGCAGTTTCGTGATGTGGGTCCTCAATCTTCCCTTCTGGCTGATAGTGGGGGTTCTCTCCGGGGTGTTGAACCTCATCCCCTTCGCCGGTCCCGTGGCTGGCGCCACCCTGGCCTTTCTGGTCTCCCTCCTGGTGGGAAAGCCCCTCACCGGCCTGATCGCCATCCTGCTGTTCACCGCCATCCAGCAGTTCGACAACCATGTGGTCACACCGATGGTCCAAAGAACCCGGGTGAAGTTGTCGGCTTTCACCATCGTGGTGGCCTTGGTGGTGGGCGCCTCCGTGGGAGGTTTCCTGGGGGTGCTGATCGCAGTGCCGGTGGTAGGGCTCTTCCGGCTCCTGGCTGGCCACATGTGGCGGACCCGCGTCTTGGGCGAGGACTGGCACCAGGCCCGGGAGTCGATCATTACAGAGATACGACCTCCCGTTCTTTTCTTCTGGCCCAAACCTCAGGAAACCGACCCTCCGTCGGAGACTGAGGATGAGGGCGAGCAGGATTCCCCGGTCAGATCCGGTCCATAGTCCTCTTCACAAAACGGCGGTCCAAGGAGAAGGGAGAGTCGCCAATCCGGGCCGTGATGAGATCGGCCAGGATGCGTCCGGCCGCGGGGGAGCACATGATCCCGTGACCCGAATAACCCGTGTTGACCCAGAATCCCTTCACCGGGGTCTCTCCTATCAAGGGCCGGTGATCGGGGGTCAGCATGTACTGGCCGGAGTGCACCATCCAGCGCAATTCCCCACGGTGCCAGGCCTCTCCCCAGAAGGGGCTGATCCGGGCCGCCGACTCGGGTTGGGAAGGGTCGAGCACGGCGAACACCATGTCGGAGTCGGGAGGGACGTCCTCGGTCGGCTCCCTCCCCGGACCGACCGGCGAGGCATCCAGGAGAAAAGCGCCCGAGTATGCGGGACGCCAGTGGACGCCGGTGTCGTCGTCGATGGTCATGGGGGCGTCCGGGGGTACCCGGGCCAGGTCGGGCACCACGATCTTGTGGCGCGGCTTGACCACCAGCGGCAGGTCCACGCCCACCATCTCGGCCAGCTTCCCCGAGAAGGGTCCGGCGGCGTTCACCACCTGGTCGGCCCGCATGGATCCCTGATTGGTCTCCATTCGAAAGCCTCCGGCGGCCAGGGCCTCCACCGAAGAGACGCGGCATGAGGTGTGCAGTGGGGCCTTCGACGCCGCCAGCAATCCCAACGTCAGCGCGCGTGGATCGATGAATCCATCGTCGGCTCGGTAGCGGGCCTGCACCACGTCACCGCTCAGGTATGGGAACCTGCGCCGTGCCTCGGCGCCGTCGAGAAGCTCTATGTCGGTCTGGCCCCAGGAGTGCTGGAGAGACACCAGCCGCCGCTGGGCCTGGGCGCCGTCATGGGAGGTGGTCGCCCACAGATAGCCGGGCTGGCGTATGGCCAGGGGGCCGGAGTCCTCTCCGGTGACCTCGGTGAAATTGAGGATCAGGTCCACCGACTCCCGTACTAACTCCATCTCCTCCCGGTTGTCGAATTGCAGGCGGAATGCTCCCGTCGAGGCAGGAGTGGTGAGGGAGGCCGCGGCCGGCCGGGCCTCGAGAACCACCGGGCTCAGGCCGGCCCGGGAAGCCCAGAACGCGGTGGAAGCGCCCACAACGCCTGCGCCCACGATCACCAACTCCGCTCCGGTGGGAAGGGCCTTGACCATGACCCGAAGAGTACAGGGCTAGCCTTTGGCAGCATGAGCACCGGCACCGAAGAACTGGCGGCGCGCGATTCCTATCTGACCGGCGCCGAGGGAACCGTGATCGCCGTGGAGGCGGAAGGGTTGATTCTCGACCGGACTCCTTTCTACGTCCGCGGTGGAGGCCAGCCCGGTGACACGGGCGTGATTCGCTGGGACGGAGGCGAAGTAGCGGTCACCGACACCTACCGGAGACGCGGCAAGGTGATCCATGTGGTCGCCGAACCTGGGATGATAGATCCCGGAACCCCCATCGAGACAGCCATCGACTGGGGCCGGCGCTACACCATCATGCGCACCCACACCGCCCTTCACGCGCTCTCGGGAGTGGTGTGGCGGGACTACGGCGCCAAGGTGACCGGCGGCGACATGAAAGAGGGGACCGCCCGGATGGACTTCGAGTTGGAAGGTATTTCGCGGGAGTTCGGACGGGAAGTGGAAAGGCGCCTTAACCAGGAACTGGTCAAGGGATATCCCGCCGAGGTGCTGTGGATGGCCCGGGCCGAGGCGCTGGCCGACCCCGACCTGATCCGCACCAAGGTCAACCTCATACCCGAGTGGATCGAAGAGATCAGGGTGATCGACATCGTAGGACTGGACCGCCAGGCCGATGGAGGGACCCATGTCCGCTCCACCCTGGAGGTCGGCCTGGTGAGAGTGACGAAGACCGAGAGCAAAGGCCGCGCCAACAAGCGCATGCGAATCGCCCTTGCCTAGCCAGACCGATGTTTGACCTGGCCATCCTGGCGGCCGCCGCGCTCCTGGCTTTCCGCGGCTGGCGCAAGGGCCTGCTTCGGCAGGTGGCCAGCTTTGTCGCCCTGATTCTCAGCCTGCTTTTGGTTGTGCGCCTAGCCCCCAGTTGGGCGACGTTGGTGGAGGAGTGGCTGGGCATTCCCTACGGGGGTGCGCTGGCCCTGGTGGGACTGGCCCTGTTCGTCGGTGTGGGAATCGTGGTGTGGGCGGCGTTACAGGCTCTGACCCGGATGATGAGGTTCCCCGGGCTCAGCACCCTGGACCGCGCAGCAGGCGCCGCCCTGGGCCTGGTGTGGTTGGTGGGGTGGGTGATGGCCCTCGTCTGGTTCGCCTCCTTCCTTCCAATTCCCGAAGCCCTTACCGACATGCTCTCGGAGTCTCGCGCAGTGGGGCGGATAACCGAACCCGACAACCTGCCTCGCCGACTCCTCGACTCGGTCACCCAGGACCGCTGGGAGGAGATGCTGATCAAACTCGGCGAGATCACCGGCAAGGTGGACAACCTCCTCACAGACCTCCTGGGGGAGAGCGCGCCGCCGCCTTGAACGGCGCCCGCATGGAGCAGGCGATAGTGGAGGCGTTCTCCGCCCACCGCGACCCCGCCCGGGCGGAGGGAATGAGCGCCTACATGAGACACCGCTTCCCCTTCATGGGAATCTCCTCGCCGGAACGCCGCCGGTTGGCACAGGTTGCCTTGGCGGGACTTCCCCGGCCGACGGAGGACGACCTCCTGGAATTCGCCCGGGCATGCTGGGAACGCCCCGAAAGGGAGTACCAGTACGCCGCCATCGACCAGTTGCGAAAGGCGACCAAACGCCTCCCGGAGGAGTTCCTGACCGAACTGCGTTGGATGATCGTCACCAAGCCCTGGTGGGACTCATGCGATCCCCTGTCCGGCACGGTTGTGGGAGGGATCGTCAAGCGGTTCCCCGGGTCGGTCCGGGTGATGGAGGAGTGGATCGCCGACGACGACCTTTGGCTTCGGCGCGCCGCCCTCCTGCACCAACTCAAGTGGAGGGAGGACTGCGACCAGGAGCGACTTTTCCGGTTCTGCCGACAGACCATGGAGGAGACGGACTTCTTCATCCGGAAGGCGATCGGGTGGGCGCTCCGCCAGCACGCCCGGGTGGCGCCGGCCGAGGTGGGCCGCTTTCTCACTGCGAACCGGGAGCGCCTCTCGGGACTCTCATTCCGGGAGGCCGCCAAGCATCTCCGGTTGACCTGAGCCGATGGGCACCGTGGGACCGGGCGGCGCCGACTGGGACGATGTCTATACCGGCGACGGCACCGACACCGAGCCCTTCGATCACCAACTATTCGCAGAGGCGCTGGGCCTTCCGCCTGGAAGGGTTCTCGACCTGGGATGCGGCGCCGGGGGCAATCTCATCGGGTTGGCGCAGCGGGGCTGGACCGCAACCGGTGTCGACTCATCCTCCAGAGCTATCCGATCGGCTCGGATCGCCGCAGACAACGCTCAGGTCACGGCCAGGTTCCTTCACGGTGACATGTTGACCTTGAGGCCTGAAGGACCATATGACTTGGTGGTCATTTCCTACTCTCTTCCTCCCCGGGGGTCCGCCCGGGACGCCCTCCTGTCCATCGCCCGCCGGTCCCTGGCGCCTGGGGGCACGCTGATAGTGGGGGAGTGGGACGCGGAGGGAGCCGTCGGCGGCGATCCCGACCACTTCGCCAACCTGGCCGAGTTGACCGCCGCGCTGTCCGACCTTGAGGTTGTGCGGGCCGAATCCATCGACGCCGATCCCCGGATCGCGGGGCGAGAGGACATGAGAACCGGAGCCTGGCGGGCGGTGAAGGTGGTGGCTCGGCGTCCCTAGGGACGGGGAATGCCTCGCGGGGCCCGACTCGCCCACCAGGCCGCCAGCAGCGCCCCAACCATGTTGGCGATCAGGTCCTGCATATTGTTGGCGTAGTCGCCCACCTTGACCCCTTCGATGATCAGATAGGAGAGGTATTCACCTATCTCGATCACCGTCCCAATCGCGTGGGCTCCCAGGAAGGTGATTACGGCTGCCGGCCAACCGCCGAAGGCTCTGAACATCCGGGTTGTCGCCTCCCAGACCGCAAGGCCACCCGCTCCCAGCCCTACCACGTGGAGGAGATGGTCATAACCGAGGAACCCGAGCCAGGTGGACTGGTACAACAAGACGTCATCGATGACAACGTTCCCTCCGGCCAGGTGGGCAAAGCCCGAGATGGACAGAAGGACCAGCACCTCGGTGGAGAATCGAACCCGGCTGTCGAACACCAACACCAGACCGCCCGCGAACAGCAGCCACATCAGGTAGGGGATGGTCAGCCTGGCGCCCGTGCTGAATCCATAGATGGTCCACGCCGCCACGTACAGCCCTGTAACCCCCGCAATCCACGGATGCCGGGTGATCGTGTAGGTGACCCGCGATCCGCTCGGATTCATAGCGCCCTCGGCAGGATTCGAACCTGCGACCTACTGCTTAGGAGGCAGTCGCTCTATCCACTGAGCTACAAGGGCGGGGGTTGGTAAAACTCGCCGGGTCTTGGATTTTATGGTAGTTGGGTGGCGGGTGTCGGGTCGTTTTGGGAGGGAGGCAAGGTTTGCCTGCCGGTGAGGGTTTCGTGGGGGTGGTCCTCTGCGCTCGGAGGCAGGACTTCTGGAATAGACGTGCTCTTAAATCGGGCTGGCGGCAAAGTCGCCGATGTTCCTCCACCCGTAACACACCTCCGCCAGGTCCCTTCCTCCTATCGTGACGGTCCCCGACTCAACCACCTCGCCTCCCAGCGACTCGTAGAAACGGCAAGCCTCAGGGGTGTCCCTGAGGGCCCAGACCACCATTGAACGGAACCCATCGGCTCGCAGTTCCTCAGCCACAGCCGAGAGCAGACGCCGCCCCAAGCCTTGACGTTGGTAACCAACCAGCAGGTAGATGAGGAACAGTTCGGCCCGGTGGGTGGGATTGTCCTCCCGTTCAGGTCCTCCTCCCGCCAACCCGACAACCTCGCCGTCGTGAGTTTCGGCTACGAAGGTTTTCCTGGTTTTGTCGGCCAGCACACCGTTCCACCGCATTTCGGCTTTGCGATAGGAGAGATCCACCAGGAACTCCGAGGGCATTATCCCGGCGTAAGTGGCCCGCCTTGCATCAACGTAAACCCTTGCCATGGCAGGGGCGTCCCTCGGCTCGGCGGCTCTTATTCGGATGTCCATCGATCCAAAGGCGCTATCCGTTGGGAGCCCACCAGGATGGACGCTGGTCACTGCCGAAGGTGATTTGTTGCCGGTTTCCGCCGTCCGCATCCATTACAAAAATCCCCAGAGGGTTGTCGAAGGCTATGCGGGTGCCGTCGGGAGACCACTCCGGATGGCGATTCCAAAGTTGATCATCGGTCAGTTGCGTCTCGTTGCCGCCGTCCGCATCCATTACATATATGTCGTAGCCACCGTCCCGATAGCTTGAGAACGCGATCTGCCTGCCATCCGGCGACCAAACAGGGTCAAGGTCTTCGTAATCGTTGTCTGTCAACTGTTCAACCCTCCCATCCTCCACATGCACCACGTAGATCTCGAAATCATCCAGCGCCTTTGACACCGGGCCGCCGACGCTGACTTCGGTGCGGGCTTGAAAGGCTATCCGGGTGCCATCCGGCGACCACCTCGGCTCCAGATCCCGTCGGTCGTTGTGGGTGAGTTGTCGCTGGTTGCTGCCGTCCGCGTCCATCACCCAGATCTCGTAGTAACTGTCGTGCTTCTGCTCCCGCCTGGAGAAGGCGATGCTGGTTCCGTCAGGCGACCACTGGGGGGTTGAATTCTGCCTAGGTGTACTTCCCAGGGACGTTGTTGACGGTTTTGGTGCTTGGATAAGGGAGGGCCTC
>JAPPKR010000109.1 GCA_028819835.1 bacterium
GGCTGGCCCTGCTGAGCATCTGGCTCTTTGCCAGCGTGCTGGGCTGGCTGCCCTCGGCGGGGTGCTGCGAACCCAGACAACTCATCCTCCCCGCCATAGTGCTGGCTGCGGAGGGCACGGCCCTCACCGTCCGCATGACCCGGTCGGCAATGTTGGAGAATCTCGACTCCGACTGGGTACGCACCCTCCGCGCCGGGGGCCTTTCCGAAGCCAGGGTGATAGGCAAGCATGTCTTCCGGAATGCCCTGATTCCGATCATCTCCCTGGCGGGTCTGCGCATCGGCCAGATCGTGGGATATGCCTTGATAGTGGAGGTGATCTTCGGGTGGCCGGGACTGGGACAGGTGCTGGTCAACGCGGTCCTGCGCCGGGACTACCCGGTGGCCCAGTTCTTCTCGCTGGTGCTGGTGGTGATGGTGGTGCTCGGCAACTGGTTGGCCGACCTGGGATACCTCGCCGCCAACCCGAGGCTGAGGAAGACCTGATGGCCTCACCCCTCCTGTCCGTACGGGACCTCACCACCGTCATCCGCACCGAGGGGATCGAGTTCGAAGTGGTGAGGGGGGTGTCGTTCGACATGTACCCCAATGAAATCCTGGGGCTGGTGGGGGAGTCGGGTTGCGGGAAGACTATGACCGCCCTCTCGGTGATGGGCCTGATCCCCTCGCCTGCCGCCCGGATCGCCGGCGGAAGGGTCCTGTTCGGCGACCGGGACCTGGTGAGTCTCGGAGAGCGGGAGATGCGGGAGGTGCGGGGCGACGACATCTCCATGATCTTCCAGGACCCGCTCACCTCCCTCGACCCGATGTTCACCATCGGCCACCTCCTGACCGAGGTGATCCGCCGCCACAGATCGGTGTCCCGCTCGGAGGCCGAGGCGATGGCGCTCCAGGCGCTGACGGAGGTGGAGTTGCCCGACCCGGAGACTCGCATGAGCCAGTACCCGCACCAGTTGTCGGGAGGGATGCGCCAGCGGGTGATGATCGCCATGGCGCTCATGCTCGATCCGGACATCCTGATCGCCGATGAGCCCACCACGGCACTGGACGTCACCGTGCAGGCCCAGATTCTCGACCGGCTGCTGGGCCAGCAGCGCCGCCGGGGCATGTCGATGCTCCTGATCACCCACGACCTGGGGGTGGTGGCGGCGGTTGCCGACCGGGTGGCCGTGATGTACTCGGGCGAGATCGTGGAACAGGCCCCCGTCGCCCAACTCTTCTCCGATCCCCAGCACCCCTACACCCAGGGTCTCCTGCGGGCAGTGCCCCAGACCCGTCACCAGCGCGGCGCGCTGCACACCATCCCGGGTCGGGTTCCCCCGCCACAGTTCGTCCCACCCGGTTGTCCGTTCAGTCCCCGCTGCTCCCAGGCGCTGGTGCGCTGCTGGGAGGAGCACCCCGAACTGGTCCCCGACGACGGGAGGCACCTGCGTTGTTTCAATCCCCAGCCCCTGGCTCCGGCGTGAGCGAGACTCCGTTCCCGGTGGAGGTGGCGGGGTCCGAGGGCGTGAGGCTGCGAGGACTGGAGTGGCCGGTCGCCGGACCTCCGGTGATGTTCGTGCACGACTTCGGGGCGGACCTCGACCAGTGGGGCCCGCTCACCGCCGGACTGGCCGCCTCCGGATTCCGGGTGATCAGCCTGGAACTGTCCGGGCACGGCCTCTCCGACGGAGAACCCGACCCGGGATCGATCGCCCGCGATATCGGGGTCATGGTTGCCCAGGCCTCGCGCCTCTGGGGACCCCTGGGGCTGGTCACCTGTGGCGAGAGCGCCAGAGGATCGGTAGGGACCGGCGCCGCTGCCGGCGCCCCGGTGCACATACTCATCTCTCCGCCGGAGATGCCGGTCGAGTTCATGAAGGGTGGGGAGAAGGCGCTGCGGATCATCATGGCGGGGGGCGGCGATGTCGAGGGCCACACCGCCGCCAAGCAGGCCCATGATCATCTGCGCGGCCAGCGGATGCTGATGACCGTCTCGGGCGCTTCCGAACGGGGAGTGGCCCTGGCCGGGTTGCGACCCTCCATCCTGGAGGACATGGCGCAGTTCTTCCGCCTCTACCTGGCTCCCATCAACATGGCCTGGATCACCCGCAAAGAGGCGGAGGCGGAGAAACCCTCCTAGCACAGAGCCGGTCGTGCCCTAGATTTCGAGATATACCAAGGAGGTGTGAAACGAACCGTACCCCAATCTATAAGCGGAGGCCGGTGCAGGTGGTCGCCGCAATCGTGGCGGTCGGGGTCCTGGCCGTTGCCTGGTGGCTGATCTCCCCCCTGTTCATAGACGAGGTGGTTGAGGAAAACTTCCCCCGCGCGGCCATGGCGGTGGTCCCCGACGACATGACCGCCGAAGAGGCCGAGGAAGTGATGATGGAAGCCGAGGCCGTCGAAACGATGGTTATGGAAGAGATGCCCGAGTCGGAGGAACCCGACGTCACAGGACCGGTGGCCCTGGCGACCGGCGCACTGATGGACGCCGACGACTTCCACAGGGGTTCGGGGGAGGTCACCGCCTACCGTCTGGAAGACGGCTCCCACGTACTTCGGCTGGAGGACATCGAGGTGACCAACGGCCCCGACCTCCGGGTGCTGGTCGCCCCGGGCCATGGCATAGACAGCCGGGAAGCCCTCCAAGCCGCCGGCTACATCGAACTGGCGCCGCTGAAGGGAAACATCGGCTCGCAGAACTACGACTTCCCGGCCGGATATCAGGTCCCCGAGCAGATGACGGTGATCATCTACTGCAAGCCCTTCCACGTGATCTTCGCCACCGCCGAACTGAGCTAGGCAGGAGCCTGGCCGCGGACGCCTGGTCGGTGGTGGGGACCGTCGGGGGGGCCCGCCGCGCCTCACCGGCCGAGTGGGCTTATCCTTCCGCGACAGCCCCTTCTGTACAGTGAGGTGACGGACCCATGATCTACGCCCTCCGAACTCTGGCTTTCGTCCAGGTCTTCTTCGCCGCCTTCGCCGCCATGGTGGGCAGCTTCGCCGATGGAGGCCAATGGTGGGAACGGCTCATCCTGGTGGGCGTCCATCCGGCTGCTGCAGTGTTGCTGCTCATCCTGGTAATGAACAGGGAGTCATCCAGGATCCTGGTGTTGATAACCACTGCTCTGCTGGCGCTCAATGTGGTGGCCGATGTGGGGCTTGCCGCGGCCATCGGGTCCGGTGCAATCAAGGGGGACTGGGGGTTGCCACTGGTCTTCGCCGTTGTTCCCCTGATCGCCCTTCCTTACTGCATTGTGCGTTACCGGAACTCCTAGCGCGGATGTCCCTCACAACCCGGGAGTTACGATACTTCTAAGGTTTCAGAAAGGAGTTGCCCCATGACGGTGGTCGATGCCCACCTCCATCTGTTCGAGTCGGTTTCCGAGCAGTACCCCCGCGATGTGTTCCCGGGCCTGACCCCGCCGGAGCGGCGGGCGCCGATGGACGAGTATTTCGGTTACATGGAGCGGGCGGGGGTGGACAAAGCCGTCATCGTGGCGGTCTCCCACCATGACGAGTACGTGCGGGACGTGGTGGCCACCCGCCCCGACCTGTTCGCGATCGTGGGGGTGCAGGACGTCTCCGCCTCCGACCAGCTCGCCGACTACACCGAGCGCCGCCGGGCCACGCCCTTCCAGGGGTTCCGGCTTTTCAACCTGGATGACGATCCCTCCCAGGCCGCCGACCGGATAGCGATGTTCCCCGTCCTGGAGCAGATGGCCGCCGACGGGGTGAAGCTGTGGTTCTACTCCACCGAGGAGCAGGTGCTGTTGCTGGACCGGGTGCTCGAGTTGCTGCCCGACCTGTCGGTGGTAATCAACCACCTGGGGTTCTGTCCGAGCATCTGGGACGAGATCAAGGCGGACGAATGGGGGCGGCCCCGGTTCACTATGGATCTTCCCTCGGCGTCGCTCAAGACCATGGAGGTGATCGCCGCCCGTCCCAACGTCTATGTCCACCTCTCCGGCCAGTACGCCTTCACCCAGGAGCCCTTCCCCCATCCCGACCTGCAGTCGACCGTCGACGCCGTGTACGGGATGTTCGGGGCCGACCGGATGATGTGGGCCTCGGACTATCCGTGGATCGCGGTGGAACCCGGCTATCCCGAACAGCTTGCGCTGGTGGACCATTACCTGCCGGACATCTCGGCTGCCGAGCGGGACGCCATCCGGGGCGGGACCGCCATGCGCCTGTTCGACTTCGAGTAGGCAAGATCACCAGGGGAGTGGATGATCCCGGCGTAGTCGATCGGCGTTTCCAGCCGGTCAACCTGCCCGAGCCTCGGAGCTTCCCATCCCGGCCGATGACCATCCATGGGCTGGAGGGGCGCCCCGCCGCCTGGATTCTCAGCAGGGACGGATCGGGGCCGTCCACCCGGCTGCTGGAGGTCCCTCCCGGCTGGGGGACCTCGCTTCGGGGCAGTTTCACCGGAGATGTCGAGGTGTTCGTGATCTCCGGCCGGGTGGAGGCGGACGGTCATCGGGTGGGCGCAGACACGCTGTGGGGCGCCCGCGCCGGGACGGTCGTTTGCGGCCTGGGCAGTTCGGGGGGAGCAACCCTGTTGCTCTTCTCGGGCGCCCCGCTGAGGTTCATGCCCGGCGAGGGAACCGAAGACCCTCGTCGACCCGACCCGGTGGTGGCGGGCGAGCGGGAGTGGGTGCATATCCCCGGCGCTCCGCCCAATTCCCGGCAGCGGGAGTTGGCGCCGTCGCTGAGAGGTGGCGTCTACTGGCAGACTGCGGCGATCGACCTGAATCTGGACCGCTGGTACGTGGACGACGAGCCGACCGAGGTTTTCGTGCTGGAGGGGTCGTGGCAGCAGGCCGCCCGGGGAAAGCAGGGGCCGGAGGTGGTGGAGTTTCCCAGGGAGGGTTACTTCTATCGCCCGGCGGCTGTGTGGCATGGTGGGGCGTTGACGGGTACTTCCACAGTGGCCCTGCTGCTGATCCGCGCCGGCGCCGCACCCTCCCGCCACGCTGACGCTCCCGGTGAATACCCGGCCCGCCTGCGGTGAGGGTCGACCGGTCCAACTTTACGGGAAGCCCTGGTCGGAAGGGCGGTGACCTGAGGCCGACGCTATATTCAGGAACAGGTCGGTGTCGCACTTCGTCGGCTTCCGTGGTGCCGAGTCCAGGAGGAAAAAGCACATGTTGATCCGTTACATAGAACCCATCGGGAGTGACCTGCACACCAAACGGATGCTGTCCATCCTGGAGAGGCACGCCTCTCCGGGGGTGTCCGTCGATGTCCGCCATCTGGAGTTGCCCCCCGAACTGGCCGGACCCATGCTCCCGCTGGAGCCTCTTTACATAAACGAATTGATCGGCGAGGTGCTCCGGGCCGAGCGCGACGGCGCCGACGCCGCCATCATCGGGTGCTGCGCGGATCCGGCGTTGCTGGAGGCGCAGCGCTGCGTGAACATCCCGGTCATCGGACCGCTGCAGGCCGCGGTGGCATTGGCCGCCGGCCGGGGCGCCACCGTCGGCATGCTGTCGCCTGACGAACACGGTCGGCGCCGGATCGCCAACATGACGCACCGCCTGCTCGGGGCCTACGGGCTGGCGGACGCCTTCACTTCCGTGGTCTTCGTGCCCCTGCACGTGGAGGGCGAGGAGTCACTGGTCGGAAACACCGAGGTCACCGCCGAGATCGTCGAGGAGCAGTTCCGGCGCCAACTCCACGCATTGGGGGTCGACAGCGCCCGAACCATGGTCGAACAAGACCATGTGGACGCCATCTTCTTCGGATGCACGCTGTGGGGAGGCCTGGTGGCCGAGGTCGCCGACCAGATCGACGCATTCTGCATCGATCCGGTGGTGGCGTCACTCCACATGGCCGAGGCACAAGTCAGGACATCCCGACTGGTCTGACCACCTGCGCTCTGGAGACCCGCCGGGGGGAAGGAAGGCTCGTGGCCGGGCCGCCGCAGACCTGCGGTATTGATGTTTCGCGCGGGCACTGGCGTTTTGGGGTAGCCGCGGAAGTCTCGTAGCCTTTCACTCTGGCAGCCGAACGCTGGTGTCGGCCGGTAAGGAACGGAGACTATGGGGAACGTGATCGAGGCCTTCGGGCTGGTCAAGCACTATGGCGACGTCGTGGCGCTGGACGGCTTGGACCTGGCCGTGTCGGAGGGGTCGGTTTATGGGCTGCTGGGTCCCAACGGCGCCGGCAAGACCACCGCGGTCTCCATTCTGGCCACGCTGTTGGCCCCGGACTCCGGGTCGGCTCGGGTGGCCGGAGCCGACGTGCTGAAAGAGCCCGCCAGAGTCAGGGAGCGGATCGGGCTCTCCGGCCAGTACGCTGCTTTGGACGAGCATCTGACCGGGTTCGAGAACCTTGACATGATCGGGCGTCTCTACC
>JAPPKR010000071.1 GCA_028819835.1 bacterium
TGGGCAACCTGGGGCACCTCGTGCAGGTGCCGAGAGCCGAGGCGGGCGAGGCGGCGAGTCTTGAGCCGGAGTATTGGACGATCTTTTCACGGAACAAGGCGCTGGAGGCTTCCCGGGCCGTGGCCGGAGGCGACCGCAGGCAACGGGTTCTTCTGAGGGTGTGGGATCGAGAAGACGTCTTCTATCCGGGGCACGAGGGAGGGTTCCACGTCGACGATTTGTCGGCTGCGATCGACTTCGTCAACCGTCTGGATGGGCTGACGTTCGCCGGGTTGACCACCTTTCCGGCCCTCCTGTACGACGCGGAAGCGAGAAGGGTGAAGCCTACGCCCAACGTGGAAACCCTGGCTCGCGGCGTGGAGATCGCTCTTGGACACTTGGGCACAAGCTTTCCGATAGAGGTGAATGCCCCCGGCACAACTTCCACGGCGGTGCTCGGGCTCCTGGCGGAGATCGGCGCCACCCAGGTGGAACCGGGACACGGACTGACCGGCACCACGCCCCTCCATGCCGTGGAAGATCTTCCCGAACAGCCCGCCGTTCTCTACCTGACCGAAATTGCCCACCTGCATCAGGACGTGCCGCTCTGCTTCGGCGGGGGACTCTACGTGGATCCTGTTTTCGATTCCTATCAAACCAGAGTGGTGGCGGCCAGGAACCCCGAGGACGTTGGCCTGGAACCGGTGCGGATCGACATGCCGGACCCGGCGGGAATCGACTACTACGCAAGGCTCCATCCGCCGGCGGGTCGAAGGCTTCAAGAAGGAGACACGGTGATCGCCGGCTTTCGTATCCAGGCCTTCGTGACCAGGGCGTTGGTGGTGGGCCTGAAGGGAGTCACCACCGGGGACCCGGTGGTTGCGGGCGTGTGGAACGTCGACGGCGCGCCGGTCGATTGGGGTGGGCGGTGACCGCGCCGGCGCTCTCGGTGCGGAACATGTCCAAGGCATTTCGCGCCGTGCAGGCCCTCGACGACGTCTCTTTGGAGATCCGTCGAGGGCGGGTGACGGCGCTTCTCGGCGACAATGGCGCCGGGAAGTCCACGCTGGTCAAGTGCATAGCAGGGGTATACCAGCCCGACGCGGGCACCGTGAGCATCGACGGCGAGACGCATCGCATCTCGTCTCCGGATGTGGCTCGGACCCTGGGCGTGGAGACCGTGCACCAGGACCTCTCGCTGATCGACAGCCTCAATGTGGTGGAGAACCTGTTTCTCAACCGTGAGTACACCCGGGGCGGGTCTTTCGGGTCCCGCATAGGTCTCCTCCACAAGAGGAGGATGTCCCGTGAATGCCAGGCCACCTTGGCCCGGCTCGGGATATCCATCCCCTCGTTGCGAAAGCCCGTGGGCCTCCTCTCGGGGGGTCAGCGCCAGGCTATTGCCATCGGAAGAGCGGTGGCATGGGGACAGAAGATCGTTCTTCTGGATGAACCGGCCGCGGCCCTGGGGGTGGAGCAGGCGCAAAGGGTGCTCGATCTGATCGTGGCGCTCCGGGATGCGGACGTTGCGGTGCTGCTCATCACCCACAACATGGACCGCGTCACTGAAGTCTGCGACGACGCGGTGGTCTTGCGGCGGGGCCGCAAAGCCGCCGAAGTGAAGGTCGACCAGGTCACCAAGGATGATCTGGTGGCGTTCATCACGGGGGCCAGGACCACCGACGGCAGGACGTGATCCTCCTCAGCGGCGTGCACGGGTACCTGCCCCGTCGGCCCTGAGCATGAATCCGGTGGAGGTGATCGTGGAGGGAGATGCTCACACCTTGGCGCGCAGGGCCGCCGACGTGGTCCAGGAGTACCTTGGCTCCGCGCAGGATCCGGTGCTGGGGCTTGCCACCGGAGCATCCGTGCTCCCTCTCTACTGCGAATTGATCCGTCGTCATCACCGGGAGGGTCTGAGCTTCAGGAGGGTGCGGTCCTTCTTGCTCGACGACTACATCGGTCTCGGTCCGGAGCATCCCCAGTGCTACGGCAACCTCATCGAAGCCGAGTTCGTCGGGCATGTGGACATCGACCCCGAAAAGCTTTACGCGCCGGACTGCGGGGCTACCGACCCTGATCTGGAGTGCGATCGTTACGACCGGCTGGTGACCCGGGCGGGAGTGGGACTGCAGATCCTCGGGGTGGGACGCAACGGCCATCTGGCGTTCAACGAGCCAGGGTCCTCCTTTGGGTCCCGCACCCGGGTGGTACGGCTGGCGGCGGCCACCAGGGCCGACAACGCCCGGTACTTCGACGGCCCCGACCAGGTACCGGCCCTTGCTATGACCCAG
Organism: bacterium; assembly: GCA_028819835.1. Next base: position 2,274 of record JAPPKR010000071.1, read on the forward strand.
GGCATGGCCACGATCAGCCAGGCCGCCCATCTCTTGGTATTGGCGACGGGACCTTCCAAGGCCGAGGCTGTTCGGGCGGCGCTGGAAGGGCCGATCACCTCGGCGGTTCCGGCCTCGGCGATCCGGCGGCACTCCAGGGTCACGGTTCTCCTGGATCCGCCGGCCGCCCGGCTCACCGGCCTGGGCCGGTAGGCCCTCGCCTGAGCGTCAGGCTCCCCTACGGCAGAAGTTCACAGGCTATCCCGTTGTTATTCGTGTCCATCAGGGCTACGTCGCCGTACAGGGGGAAATAGGTGTCGAACCACTCCTGGGCTTCTGCCTGGGTGGCGAAGTCACTGCAATTCTTGGTGTTGCCGGGATTCTCCGGATCAGTGTCGGTGGCCGGTGCGGCAGTGGTGGTGGTGGCCGCTTCCGTGGTGGTGGTGGTGCCTTCCCGGATCGTTGGGACGGTGTTCGCGGTCCTGCTGCTCTCGAGGGCCGCGATTGCTTCATCACCGATGATCTCGGCCACTCGCGTTACGGCTTCCCCGAAGATTTCATAGGCGGTTAGGAACCCCACCAGCGCTGATCGACGGGACTGGCCCGTGTCTGTGGATCGCAAGCCGTCGAGCATCTCTGCAGCTGTGTCCGCCATAAGGACCACCGCAGCAGCCGCGGTCTGATGTTCGAGGGGGATATTGCCTTGCGAGGATGGCTGTATGCCCTCGAAGGCGTCCCGTAGCTCCTGGGCGCGCTGCGCGGCAGCCTCCATGCCTGCATCAGTTTCCCCGTAGGAGACCCCGGATTCGGACCGGTTGTCCCAGTTCTCGTTCAAGGCCTGCACGTCCGCGACCAGTTTGCCGATGTTGACCTCGACCGCCAACAGCACCTCGAGGTAGTTCATCGACTCCTCGGCGAGAGAGATCAGGGTGGTTGACGTGGTGGTGGTCTCGGGCAGGGTGGTCTCGGGCGGTGGGAGAGTGGTGGTGGCCGATCGGGTGGTCGAGGTGGAGGTGATCGGCGCCAGGGTGGTGGGGACATCGGCGGCCGGGTCATCGCCGCACGACGCACCGATCACGATCACCACCAACGCGGCCGCCAATCTCATGGGGCTTTTCCGGTTAGTGAACACTGATCGCAATCTGGGCCTGCTTCGTACCTTCTGGCAGAACAATAATCAAGCGGCAGTCCGGAGGATGGAAGGATCCTCCAGCCGGCCTCAGGAGGAGCGGCCCTTGGTCTTGCGGCTCCAGACTCTGGCAAGGTAGGGAAGGGCGTCCGGCGTCTTGCAGGAGGTCTCACCGTGATCGACCTTCACCTTACCGATGCGGCTCGCGGTCTCTTCTGCCGCCTTCCGCATCTCCTGGCTCCGGTACCCGATGGCGATCAGGGCTCCGTTCATGGAATGCCGGACCCGGTTGGCCGCCACCCCGATGTTCCGCTCTATGTAGGAAAGCCTCTCGGTGAAGTATTCCTCAGACAGATGGCGTTCGCCATCCAGCGCCTGTGCGGCCACCAACGACCAGCCGACCGTTCCCGTCCACTCATCTTCGGGGTCGGTGGTCCAATCTCCCGCCAACTCATCTCGGAGACCGGTGCGGCCCACCAATGAAGCAAGGGCGTCCGCCAGGACGTAGTTGTCGACATCGGTAAGGCGCTCCCGGAAGGTCCGCTCCGATATCCGGGAGGGGTCATCCACCATTGTGGCCAATACCCGGGCGTCGTGGTTCCCCGAGGACCATAACTCGACCGCCAACCGGTGATCAGGAGCCAGGCGTTTGGCGAGTTTTCTCAGGTTGGCGTAGCTGACTCCGAACAGTGGCCCTTTGACACCGTGGCGGGGGTAAACCTTGCGATTCTGGGAAGTGCCGAGTTCTTCCAGCTGTGCCAACGTTTCATCACAGAGAGCGGAAGCGGCAACGGTGGTTGACATGGGGATCCTTCCATGCTGGCGAGGGAACCGATACCAGTTTACGATCCCGCGCCAAGTTATCCGGCGCTGGCATGGCGCGCCGCTCGGCTTCACCCTTACCATTCGAGCAAGGTGGCCGAAAGGAGGCAAATGTGAGCAATTTATCCACCGCGGCGGACGCGGTGCTGGACGGGGTGACTTCCGGGAGTCCCCGCGTGCCCGGCGTGGTAGCCCTGGCAACCAACCGCGACGGGAACATTTACGAAGGAGCACGAGGGATGCGGTCCCTGGGCAACGGCGCGGCGATGACCACCGACACCATATGCGCGATCTTCTCGACGACCAAGGCTATCGCAGGCACTGCCTGCCTGCAGTTGGTCGAGGATGGCAAACTCGACCTCGACGCCCCGGCCAAGAACTACGCGCCCGATATCGGGGAACTGCAGGTTCTGGACGGGTTTGACGACAACGGAGACCCCATACTCCGTCCGCCGAAGCGTGACGTGACCACCAGGATGCTGCTCCTCCACACCGCGGGCCTGTCCTACTTCTTCTTCAATGAGACGTACAACCGGTTGGCCGAGGACCACGGCCAGGTCAGCCCGGTCACGTCATCCAAGGAGTCGCTCATGACTCCCCTTCTCTTCGATCCGGGAGACGAGTGGGAGTACGGAACCAATATCGACTGGGCCGGCCAGGTGGTTGAAGGGATCACCGGCCAGCGTCTGGGCGAGGTGATGCAGGAGCGGATATTCGATCCCCTCGGAATGAATTCCACCTCTTTTGACTTGAGCGATGAGATGCGGAGTCGGATGGCGTTGATACATCACCGGGGCGACGACGGGGAGTTGACTCCTCTCGACTTCGAGTTGCCGCCGGATCCCGAGGTGCACATGGCCGGTCACGGCTTGTACTCGACCGTGGAGGACTACATCAAGTTCATCCGAATGTGGCTGAACGACGGCATGGGTCCCGGCGGGCAGGTTCTCGGCAAGGAAACCGTTGAGATGGCTGCGCAGAACGGCTTGGGAGAGATGAAGATAAAAGGTCTCCCCGCTGTGGACCCGTCTCTGACCAACTATGCGGAGTTCTTCCCCGGTATGCCCAAGTCATGGGCGCTGACCTTCATGATCAACGATGAGGACGCTCCCACGGGGCGGCCGGCGGGCGCCCTGGCCTGGGCTGGCTTGGCCAACCTCTACTACTGGATCGATCGTCAGAACGGAGTGGGGGGCTTCTGGGCCACCCAGATCTTCCCGTTTGCCGACGCCACTTCGGTGGGCGGCTTCATGGACTTCGAGACGGCGATCTACGACAACCTGTAGTCACCGAACGCTCAAAACCTACGGAAGGGGGCTCCCGTCGCTGGGGACCCCCTTCTGCCGTGAATACGCGTCACGGCGGTTTGGTTCCGCCAACCCGGTCTTAGCGGTAGCCCCCGCCTCTTCTCAGGCTGTCCAGGGTCACGGCGATGATCAGTATCGCGCCGCGCACCACCGACTGCCAGTAGATCTGCACCTGGAGGAGAATCAGTCCGTTCTGGACGACCCCGATTATCAAAAGTCCCAGCAGGGTTCCCAAGAGGCCTCCCCGGCCTCCGCTCAGGGCGATTCCACCCAGCAATACCGCGGCGATGATGTCCAGTTCGGCGCCGTTGAGGGCGCTTGGCAGGGCTGTCCCGCTCTGGGACGTGAGCATGAGGCCCGCCAGCCCCGCCAGGCAGGCCTGGGCCACGTAAGTCCAGCCTCGCAGCCGGTCGACCCTGATGCCGACGTTGCGACATGCCTCGCTGTTGCCGCCTATGGCGTAAAGGTGGTTGCCGGCCACCGTGAATCGCATGAAGCACATTCCCAACACGACCACCGCCAGGAACAGCCAAACGGTTATCGGAGCTCCAAGCCAGGACCCCCTACCCAGTTCGCTCCAGGCGTTGACGCCGATCACAATGTTGTCGCCCCCGGTGGACACGAACGCCAGACCCCTGTAGAAGAGAAGCGTTCCCAGGGTGGCGATGATCGGGTTGATCCGGAACTTGACAATCAGCAGGGCGTTGAAGGACC
>JAPPKR010000223.1 GCA_028819835.1 bacterium
CGATTCGAAGGCCACCAATCCCCATGCCGCCCTGGCCTCGATCCATTCCTTCGGGTCCGTGGTGCTGATCGCGGGCGGCCTCAACAAGGGACTCGATCTGTCCCCGCTGACCAGCGCTCCGCCCGTGAGGGCCGTGGTCTCCATCGGGCAGGCTTCCCGCCAACTGGTGGATGCAGGGCCTCCCGGCCGGGTGACCCCCGTCGACTCCCTCGAGGAGGCGGTGCGGGCGGCCTTCCGGCTCTCCCGTCCCGGGGACGTGGTGCTCCTGGCGCCCGGTTGTGCCTCCTTCGATCAATTCGACTCCTATCAGGCCCGCGGAGAGCAGTTCACGCGGATCGTTTCGGATCTGGTACGCAGTCGGGAAAGGACCTGATGGCCTCCAAAGTAACCACCATCTACCGCGCTCGGACCGAGCGAATCCAGAGCGAGTCCCGATTCCGCACCAACAACCAGATGATCATGCTGTTCGGCGCCGTGGTCTTCACCCTGGTGGTCATCGGCCTGGGGGCCACCATCTCGGCCTCCTCAACGGTGGGGATCAACTGGGAGTACGGGCAGTACCACTTCTTCTTCCGCCAGTTGCTGGGTGTGGGGTTGGGAACGGTGGTGCTGTTCGTGACTTCCCGGGTGCCCTACCAGTTGTACGAGCGTTTCGCCATGTACTTGTTCGTGGGGGCCCTGGCGCTCCTGTTCCTGGTGCTGCTGGTAGGAGTTGAGGTAGGAGGAAGCTCCCGATGGCTTCGGTTCGGGCCCTTGGGCTTCGAGCCCTCCGAGTTGGCCAAGTTCGCGGTGATCATCCTGTTGGCGTCGATGGTCAGTCAGGGCAAGGGGGTCTTCGATGACCTCAAGAGCTACACCTCGGTTGTCCTGCTGGTGCTGGGAAGCGTGGGGTTCCTGCTGATCCAGCAGCCTGATTTCGGGACCACCATACTCATCGCCATCTGCGCCTTCGTGGTGCTGTGGGTGGGGGGCGCCCCCCTCAGCTACATGGCGGGGTCGTCCGCGGTGGCTGCAGCCCTCTCGATCCTGCTGGCGGTAATCGCTCCCTACCGCTTGGACCGCCTCAAGGGGTTCCTCGATCCATGGGGAGATGCGGCGGACACCGGCTACCAGCTTATCCAATCGTGGGTGGCTCTGGGTACCGGAGGTCTGTGGGGGGTGGGACCAGGCAACAGCCGCGCCCGGTGGTTCTACCTTCCCAACGCCCACACCGACTTCATCTTCGCCATCATCGGGGAAGAGATCGGTTTGGTGGGAGGCCTGTTCGTCATCACGCTGTTCGTGGTGCTGGTTGTCCTGGGGTGGATGGTGGCCCGACGTGCCCCCGACCACTTCGGCCAGATGGTGGCGGCGGGAATCACCGCCTGGTTGGGGTTCCAGGGCTTGATCAACGTGGGAGGGGTGTTGGGCTGGATGCCCATCACCGGCATCACCCTTCCCTTCATCTCCTACGGGGTGTCTTCGCTGGTGGTCAACATGGGCGCCCTGGGGGTGCTTCTCAATGTGGCCCGTCAAGGACGGAGTCCACTCGGGGTTCGAAAATGACGTTCGCCATCGCCGCGGCCGGGACCGCTGGACATGTCTACCCCGGTCTGGCCGTCGCCGAGGCCCTGGTCTCCCAGGGGGTGGCGCCCACCGATGTGTTGTTCATCGGGGGAGACCGCCTGGAGGCAAGCGCGGTCCCGGCAGCCGGATTCAACCTCCTGTCGGTCCCTCTCCAGGGACTGGCGCGACGGATTACGCCCCGCAACCTCACCATCCCGGCCAAGCTGGCGAGAGCCGTCCGTCGGGTGCGCCGGGAGTTGGCGCACCGGGCGGTGGGGGTGGTCCTGGCAACCGGGGGCTATGTGGCGGCGCCGGCGGGTTGGGCGGCCCGATCTGAGGGGATCCCCTTCTTTCTCTCCGAGCAGAACGCCGCGGCCGGGCTCGCCAACCGGGTGATGGAGCGATGGGCCGTCCGCTCGTTTGCCTCCTTTCCCAGCACCTCGGGCTTGAAAAAAGCCGACTGGGTGGGCAACCCCGTGCGGGCCGATGTCGCGCGCCTCGACAGGGCGTCCCTTCGCAGGGAGGCCTTCTCCCACTATGACCTGGCCGCCGGGCTTCCGGTGGTGGGGGTGATGGGAGGCAGCCTGGGGGCGGGCGCCATCAACCGGGGCGTCTCCGAGATGCTCCGGGAATGGGAGGGCGAGCCCGTCCAGGTCGTCCATCTGGCCGGTGAGATCCACACGGAGGAGGTGACCCGACGGGCGGCGGCCAGCGCCCATCGCTGGAGGGTGGTGGGTTTCGAGAAGCGCATGGACTTGTTCTATTCGGCGTGCGACGTGGTGGTGGCCCGGGCCGGGGGAGGGGTGGCGGAGCTCACCATCGCCGGATTGCCCTCCGTGCTGGTGCCCGGGGAGTTCGGTTCGGCCAGCCACCAAGCCGCCAACGCCGCGGCGCTGGAGGATGTCGGGGCGGCGGTGACGTTGCCTGAGGCCCGACTCGGAGGGTTGGGGTCGGTTGTCGGGGGGCTCCTGGCCGATCCGGAGCGCAGGCGCAGGATGTCGGCGGCGGCCGCCGGGATCGCCCGCCCCCGGGCGGCGGAGAGGATCGCCGAGGAAATGAGAGCCTGCCTTGTTTGATTTGGATGGTCGCACGAGGATCCACCTGGTGGGTGTGGGGGGAGCGGGGATGAGCGGCCTTGCAAAGCTGTTGGCCGAGTCGGGTAAGACGGTCACCGGATCTGACATCCGCCGCTCCTCCCGGTTGGATGCTCTCACCGACCTGGGAATCGAGGTGTGGGCCGGCCACCGCCCGGAACGGGCGGCGGATGTCGAGTTGATGGTGATCTCCTCGGCGGTCCCCGACCAGGATCCCGAGGTGGAGGCCGCCCGTCGAGGGGGGGTGGAAGTTTGGCGGCGTCCCCGGTTGCTGGGGGCGATGACCGCGGATATACCCACCGTCGGTCCCACCGGAACCCACGGCAAGACCTCATCGGCCGCAATGTTGGTGGAGGCTGCCCGGGCCGCCGGGGAGAGTCCCAGCTTCGCCGTGGGTGAGAACGTCATCGGTCTGGGCACCAACGCCGGCCTGGGAGTCGACCCATGGTTGGTCCTGGAGGTCGACGAAGCCTTCCGCACCTTCGAGGAGGTGAACCTGTCCGGGCTGGTGATAACCAACGTGGAGGCGGAGCATCTGGAGCATTTCGACACGGTGGACAACCTGGAGTCCACCTTCGTCCGGGTCGCTATGGGGGTGGAGGGCCCGGTGCTGGCCGGCATCGACGATCCGGGCGCCCGCCGGGTGGCGGAGCGGGCCCGGGTACCGGGATTCGGGTTGTCTGCCGACGCCCAGTGGAGGATCGTCGATGTGGTGGAGGAGCCCGCCGGGGTCTCCTTCCGGTTGGCCGGCGGCGGGTCGTCCCGGAAGGTACGGGTGCCCTTTCCGGGGATCCACATGGCCCGTAACGCGGCGGGGGTGTTGGCCCTGTGCGGGGAGTTGGGTCTCGATCTCGACCGGGCGGTGGATGGAATAGCCGGATATCGCGGTGTGCGAAGACGGTATGAGCATCGCGGTCTGGTAGGGGGAGTGACCGTCATCGACGACTACGCTCATCATCCCTCCGAGGTGGCCGCCACCCTTAGAGCGGCCCTCAGGTCCGGGCACCGCCGGGTTTGGGCGATCTTCCAGCCGCACCTCTATTCTCGGACCGGTCAGATGTTCACCGGGCTGGGGGCGGCGCTGTCCCTGGCCGACCGGGTGGTGGTCACCGATGTCTACGGCGCCCGGGAAGAACCCCGCCCGGGGATAACCGGCGAGTTGGTGGCGGCGGCGGCCCGCCGCGCCGGAGCCAGAGAGGTGGCGTATTTCCCGCACCGCTCGGAAGTGGCGAGGATGGTGGCTCCCTGGCTGGAGAAGGGAGACCTGGTGGTGGTAATGGGAGCGGGAGACATAACAGTGGTTCCCACCGAGCTGCTGGCGTTACTGGCCGGAGAGGGGAGGGATCGTGGGTGAATGGCGACGACTGTGCGCCGGCGGCCTGGTGCGCTCCGGGGTGCGTCTGGACGCGCTTACCACGTACAAGCTGGGAGGGGCGGCCCGATGGTTCGCCGAAGTCGGCGATTACGCTCACCTCTCCGCTCTGGCGGATGCAGGGGCCGGGGCAGGAGACGTCCTGGTGCTGGGAAAGGGCAGCAACGTCATTGTCTCCGATGCGGGATATGAGGGGTTGGTGATCCGATTGGCCGGAGATTTTCTCTCCATCCGGCACCCCGACAACCGGGTGGAGGCCGGCGGGGGAGTCGGATTACCCCGGCTGGCCCGCTCTGCGGTCGGGGAGGGGCGGCTGGGTCTCGAGTTCATGGTGGGCATTCCCGGCACCGTGGGCGGGGGGGTGTACCAGAACGCGGGCTGTCATGGAACCGAGATAGTGGATGTCCTGGAGGAGGCAGAGATATTCGATCTCCAAACAGGGGAGTTGTCCATCGTCGCTCCCGATTCGCTCTGCCTCCGGTACCGGAGTTCGGCGGTCAAGCCCCACCACGTGATCACCAGATCGTGGTTCCGGTTCACACCGGGCGAACCCACCGAGGGGTTGGAGAAGATCCGGGCCATCACCCGCTGGCGGCGGATCCATCAACCGGGAGGGACCCTCAATGCGGGAAGCGTGTTCAAGAATCCCCCCGGGGACGCCGCCGGGCGACTGATCGACGCCCTGGGCTTGAAGGGAATGCGGATCGGGGACGTCTCGGTTTCGGAGAAGCACGCCAACTTCTTCGTGGCCGGCGCCGACGCCACAGCCGAGGACGTGCGTCGACTGGTTGCCGAGGTACGTATGCGGGTCCGGGCTGAGACCGGGATCGAGTTGGAGCCGGAAGTGAGGTTCGTGGGATTTCCCACGTGGGAGGCGTCGGCGTGAGGGAAGAGGGACCGACCACCGGAGGCCAAGTCGTGCGCAAGGGTCGTTTCATGCAGCGCCTGTCGGCTCTGTCGCCCAAGAGTCGGAGACGGAAGCAGGAGAGAACCGAGGCGGCCTTGGATCCTCGCATAGCGGAGCGAGCGCGGAGAGTTCAGGAGAAAGAGGAGAGCCAGGCCGTCAGGCGGGCCGTGTGGCTGCTGTCGGCGATGACCGTAGTAGGTGTGGGCATTTGGCTTCTTCACTCTCCCTACCTGGCGGTGCAGGAGGTGGTGGTGAGCGGTGAGGTGGTTTCCACCGGTTCTCAGAAGGTCGCCGAAGACGGGCTCATCGAGGGCGCCCCCATGTTCTCGGTTGACACCGAATCGGTTCGGGAGGTAGTGCTCTCCGATCCGTGGGTGTCCGCCGTCGAGGTCAGGAAGGAATGGCCGAACACGGTGTGGATCGCCGTGGAGGAACGGCACCCGGTTGCCTGGGTGCTGACCGGCGACGGATGGCGGGCGCTGTCGATCGACGGTGTGGTCCTCGACGTGGACCCCGAGCAGGTCATGCCTCGCATTACCGGGCTGGCCGGCGCCACTCTGGACCTGGCACACCCGTCGATCGGGCCGGCGCTTGGCTTTGTGGAGCACCTCCGGCCCGACCTCCGCCTGGGAGCAGTCATTGAGATCCATGGACAGCAGGTCACCGCCGAGGTGGCGAAGCGGGTCGTCCGGCTGGGAAGGCCGGCCGATCTGGATGAGAAGGCCGACGTTCTGGTGGTGCTCGTCGACGACTACACCGATCCCGGCTCGGTCATAAACCTGTTCTCTCCCCTCCGCCCGGCCGTCTATCGCGGGACCCCTGGCTGAGGCCTATCTAATTCTCTAGTTGAAGGTGATATTCCTAATTTGACTTTTGTCTTTTTATCCATCAACCTTCAGGTTGAACCTCAAAATCGACCTGGAAGGGGTCAAGGCTAATGCAAGATATCATTTGGGAGCCCGCCAGCGCCTATGTGGCTGTTTTGAAGGTGATCGGGGTGGGAGGCGCGGGGGTCAACGCCGTTAACCGGATGATCGAAGCAGGCTTGCAGGGTGTGGAATTCGTGGTGCTCAACACCGACGCCCAGTCGTTGATGGCATCCGACGCCATGGTCAAGCTGGAGATCGGGGGAGAACTGACCAAGGGCCTGGGAGCGGGAGCGGATCCTGAGGTTGGCCGCAACGCGGCCGAGGCGCATAGAGACGAGATAGAAGACATCTTGCGGGGCGCTGACATGGTCTTCGTGACCTGCGGCGAGGGAGGAGGCACCGGCACCGGGGCCGC
>JAPPKR010000186.1 GCA_028819835.1 bacterium
AGCGCCTGGTGCGCTTCTTCGCCCACGAGTCCTGCGGTCAGTGCACTCCCTGCCGCGAGGGCTGTTCCTGGCTGGAGCGGATACTGCGCCGCATAGAGGAGGGAGCGGGACGGGAGGTGGACGTGGACATGCTGCTCGACATCTCCGACAACATCTCACCCGGCCTGGCCTGGCCTCCCCGGATGACCACCATCTGCCCGCTGGGACCCTCGGCCGTCTCGCCGATTCTCGCCATCACCTCCTATTTCAAGGATGAACTGATGGCCCACATCCACCAGGGGGGCTGTCCTTTTGACTGAGCCGGTCACAGTTACCATCAACCGCCGCTTGGTGAACGCCCCGGCAGGGGAACTCCTCATCAAGACCGCCCAGGACAACGGGGTGTACATCCCGCGCTTTTGCTGGCATCCCCGTATGAACCCGGTGGGGATGTGCCGGATGTGCCTGGTGGAGATCCAGACTCCCCGCGGCCCGCTGATGGTCACGTCCTGCACCACCCCGGTGTCGGACGGCATGACGGTGGACACCACCAACCCCACGGTGAAGAAGGCCCAGGAGGGAGTGTTGGAGTTCCTGCTGATCAACCACCCCCTGGACTGCCCGGTTTGCGATCGCGCCGGCGAGTGTCCTCTCCAGGACCAGACCATGGCCTACGGTCCCGGAGAGAGCCGGTTCGTCGAGGAAAAGCGCCACTTCGAAAAGCCCATCCCCATCTCGGAGTTGGTGATGCTGGACCGGGAACGCTGCATTCTCTGCGCCCGCTGCACCCGGTTCTCCGAGGAGATCTCCGGCGATCCGCTCATCGAGTTCCAGGAGAGGGGCAACTACACGGAAGTCAACACCTTCCCCGACGAGCCCTTCCGTTCCTACTTCTCGGGCAACACTGTCCAGATCTGTCCGGTGGGAGCGCTGACCGCCACTCCCTACCGGTTCCGCGCCCGGCCATGGGACCTCACCTTCGTCGAGTCAACCTGCCAGCACTGTTCGAGCGGAGACCGGATCAACCTGCAGTCGAGCCAGAACCGGCTCCTGCGCATCCTGGGGGTGGACTCCGAGCCCACCAACCAGGGATGGCTCTCCGACAAGTGCCGCTTCGGGTTCGAGTACGTGGCCTCTCCGGCCCGTCTCACCGCTCCCTTGGTGCGCGACGAGGAAGGCGAGTTGCGGGAGGCTTCCTGGGGTGAGGCGCTGGATTACGCTTCGAAGGCCCTGGGGGAGGTCATTTCGCGCTCGGGCGGACGAGCCGTGGCGGGATTGGGGGGTGCGCGGGGGACCAACGAGGACGCCTACGCCTTCTCCAAGTTCCTCCGGTCGGCGGTGGGCACCAACAGCGTGGACTGCCAGATGGACGACGGCCTCGATCCCCGATTGCTGTCGGCCATAGTGGACCGGGCCCGCATCGCCGATCTGGAAAGCGCCGGTTCGATCCTGGTTTGGGGGCCCGACCTGAAGGAGGAGCACCCCACTCTGTATCTCCGGGTGCGTCGTGCGGCCCAGGAACTGGGAGCCGGCCTGGTGGTGGTCCATCCCCGGGGCACGGGATTGGACGACCGGGCCTCGGTGAAGGTCACTTACCAGCCGGGAAGAGGCGGGGAAGTGCTTACGGAGTTGATGGATGGCAACGGAAGGATGGCCGAAGCGAGAGAGGTCCTCTCCAACGGACCGGTGGTGGCGCTCCTGGGCAGGCCCGGATACGGGGAGAGCCCCGATCTGGCCGAGGCCACCGCAGCCTTCGTCCGCTCCCTCCCCGACGCCACCATCCTGCCCCTGGCGAGGCGGGGCAACGTCTTCGGCGCTCTTGACATGGGCCTGAGCCCGGCTCTCCTGCCCGGGAGGGTCCAACGGGGCACCCTGGCTGCCCAGATGCTGGCCGACCGGTGGGGCGAGCTCCCCGCCGCCTCCGGCCGGGACTGCCGGGGAATCCTCGAGGGGCTCGAGTCGGGAGACATCGAAGCGGTGGTGCTGGTGGGCGCCGATCCGGTGCGCGACGTCCCCGATGGGGAGTTGGCCAGACGGGCCCTCGGGAAGGCGGGCCTGGTGGTGGCGATCGATCAATTCCTAACCGACAGCTCGCGCATGGCCGACGTGGTGTTCCCCGCCATGGGGTTCTCGGAGGTGGAGGGTACGGTCACCAACATCGAAGGCCGGGTGCTCAAGGTGAACCGCCTGACTCCGGGACCGGGTCAGAGCCGGCCCGACTGGGCGATCCTCTCGGACCTGGCTGCCCGCCTGGGCGTGGACCTGGGCTTGGTCTCCGCCCAGCAGATCAGCGAGGAAGTGGAGGAACTGGCCGACATCTACCGGGGTGTGAACTGGGAGCGGCTGGACTGGGAGGACCGCGACGGAATAGTCGTAAGCGGCGACCTCGGCTATGTGCCGGTGTTCTCGCACGTGGCCTCGGTCTCACCCCGACCCGGCGAGATGGCCCTCCACTATGCCCGCACCATGTACGACGACGGGGTGATGACCAGGGAGAGCCCCTCCCTCAGACCCTTGGCGCCGGGCTCCGGCGCCCACCTGCACCCCGCCGACGCCGCCCGCCTCGGCGTAGGAGAGGGAGACTCGGTGGATGTGACATCCGTCTCGGGATCGCTGCGAGCGGGCGTGGTTATCGATCCCACCGTGGAACCGGGCGTGGTGTACGTTCCCTTCAACCAGCCCGACACGCCCTCCCTGGGCACGGTCCTCGGGGTGAAGGTCAGCGGATAGGGGTCGATTCAGCCCCTACCGGTCACCAGGTTGTAGATGGCGGTCCAGTCCCGTCGCCCCAGACCCTGAAGTTGGGCGGCGTCGTAGACCGGTAACGCGGCGGCGCCCATCACGGTGGGCGAGTCGTGGTCGACGCCCATCTCCAAGGCGAGGCCCAAGTCCTTTCGGGCCAGGTCAACCATGAAACCCGGGTCGAGGTTTCCGGCCAGGACCTGGACCGGGTAGGTGGTGCCCAAATGGCCCCGCCCGGCGGTGGTGCCCATCAGCACCTCGATGGCCATGTCGCGGTCCAGACCCGCCCCTTCCGCCAGGGCCAACGCCTCCGCCACCACCACGTTGGAGACGATCGACAGGTAATTGTTGACCAGCTTGGTGCGAATCCCCGATCCCGCCGGGCCGCAGTGGATGATCGTGTCGCCCATGCACGCCAAGACCGGGCGAGCCCGCTCCACGTCCTCTTCTTCACCACCCACCATGATCAGCAGGGTTCCGTCCTCGGCCTCCTTGGATGTCCGCCCCACGGGAGCGTCAATCGCCCTCTTCCCCTGGGATCTCAACCGGTTCGCCAGTGCATCGAAGTGGCTGGGCAGGCCGGTGCTCATGTCGATCAGGAGCGAGTCGTCCGCCAGGGACTCCGCAGCGCCGTCCGGGCCGAACACCGCGTATGCCACGACCTTGCCGGTGGGGAGCATGGTGATCACGAAGTCGGCGCCTTCGGCGGCGTCCCTCGGTGAGTTCGCCGTCTCGGCGCCCTTGCGGCCAATGACCTCCAGAGCCCCCGGAGCTATGTCGAAGGCCTTGACGCGGTGACCTCCCTCGATCAGGTTGAGGGCCATGGGCAGGCCCATCACCCCCACGCCGATGAAACCGATCTTGCTCATCTCGATCCTACCTCTCGCGACTGGGACGGAACGGTGGCTGTGGCGGCCACCTGTAATTTGCCTGTTGGATGATAACTTTGCCCGATCATCGGCAGGTGTGGCTCCCCGGCGGCGAGTTTGCGATGGGGTCGGACCACCACTACCCCGAGGAGGGCCCGGTCCGGACCGCCAGGGTCAATGGGTTCGGAATGGACGTCCACCCGGTCACCAACCGGCAGTTCCGCCGGTTCGTGGAGGCCACCGGGCATGTCACCCTGGCGGAGCGGCCTCCCGACCCGGCTGTCTACCCGGAGGTCCACCCCGAGGACCTGGTCCCGGGGTCTCTCGTCTTCGGGATGACGCCCGGTCCGGTGAACCTGGGGGAGTTCTGGCGCTGGTGGGCATGGACCCCCGGCGCCGACTGGCGCCATCCCCGCGGACCGGGATCATCCCTCAACGGTCTCGACAACCATCCAGTGGTCCATGTCGCCTACCAGGACGCGGCGGCCTACGCGGCGTGGGCCGGGATGGGGTTGCCCACCGAAGCCGAGTGGGAGTTCGCTGCCCGGGGAGGACTGGACCGCGCCGAGTTCACCTGGGGCGATGACGATCCGCAGGAGACGGCGCCTCTCGCCAACACCTGGCAGGGCCGGTTTCCGTATGAGAACACCGAGGTGGATGGATGGGTCCACACTTCTCCGGTCGGCTGCTACCCACCCAACGGTTACGGCCTCTACGACATGGCCGGCAACGTGTGGGAATGGACCTCCGATCCATACGGTCTCCCTTCCGACGGAGACCCGGCGTCACCCTGCTGCGCTCCGCCGGCCGCATGCGGCGATTCGGCGTCGGCCCGCGTGATCAAGGGAGGATCGCACCTCTGCACCATCCAGTACTGCTTCCGATACCGCCCCGCCGCCCGCCAGTCCCAGGCCATCGACACCTCCACCAGCCACATCGGGTTCCGTTGCGTCTCCCCGCCACCGGGCGGTGAGTCGACACCTAGAGCGACGCGCTGAGTCCGCCCTTTCTAAGTGAGTTGGCGGCTAAAAGGGGAACTGGTCCCCTCTGATCTGCCGAATGCGTCGGCGCATTAACCGATTCTCCTCCTCCAGATGTTTGTTGTGTTGCCGAGTACGTTCATGTGCCGCCAGAGCATCTTCGGTGATCCTCTGGTGCCCCTCGGCTATGGCAGCAAGAGTGGTGGCCTGCCTGAGCCTCCTCCCAACCCACAGCCTGATCCCGATCCCTGCCAAGGCAATTACAGAGGCGGTGGCGCCGGTTATCAAACCTATCCAGATGACCTCAGGCGAAGGCAAACAGGTCCCTCATCTCTTTGGACGGCTCAGGAAGACGTGAGACGGGTGGCTGTTGACGGTTGGCGGCTTCTTTCTGTGCGTAATCCATGGCTTCCAGTACCACTCTGGCGGCTTCCCTCAGTTCTTCTCTCGAACACCGAAGCTCCTCTGTAACCCACTCACATGAAACCTCTACATGCGAAGGAGTGTGCCGCAGGAGGTCCCACAGTTCATAGGCAAGTTGGTTGGTTGGCATGCCGAGTCTCCCCTCTGTTGGTTCCCTTGCAGTCGATGGTAACTCAGCCGGAAGAGGAACCTTGCCGGTTTGCGGGTGCGACCTGATGGCTTTTTTCGCAACTCCGGCGGTCAATCCACCGCCGCGCAGCTGGACATGTCACAGGGCCCCTGCACATTGGAGGAGTCGAACACCTCCCGGTCCGATCCGACGTCGCTCGGGCCGTGCATCGAAGTCTGTGCATTTGGAGGTCATATTCCTTCGGGATCGCGCCATCGGGCAACACAGCCCAGGCGCGTCCCTACGGGCTGGTGGTGGAGGCGGGGGATGGGCCCATCGGGTAGGAGTTGATGGGCGATTTTCGCGATATAGAGGTGGGATTTCGCGATTTCTGACCTGGCGAATGCGGTCTGCCAACTCTCTAAAATCGCTCCCATGCGATTAGCGGATCAAGATCTATTGGGCTATGGCAGCTACCGGAGACTGGTGGAAGAGTTCGAGTGGGACATCCCCGAACGGATGAACATGGCCTCGGAGGTCTTCGACCGCTGGAGCGATGATCGGGGCCGGGTGGCCATCTATGTCGAGCACTCCGATGGGCGCCGGGACACCTGGTCGTACTGGCGCCTGATCAGGCTGGCCAAGCGTTACGCCAACTTCCTGGTTTCGTTGGGAGTCCAGCCCGGGGACCGGGTCTCGCTGGTGATGCAGCAGGGCGCCGAGTTGGCGGCCCTCCATCTGGCGGTGTATTCCGTCGGCGCGATCGCCCTCCCCATGTCGATCCTGTACGGTCCCGATTCCTACCGCCACATCCTGTCCGACTCGGCGACCAGCGTCATCGTGGTAGGCGAGGCCTACGCCGACCCCATCCGGTCGGTCCGCAACGACCTGCCCGATCTGGGCACGGTGGTCATCTCGGGACAGCCCGGGGAAGGGGAGAGGTCGTTGGCGGAGGCGGATGGTTACCCGGCCGACTTCGACCCGGTTGACACGGCATCTGAGGATCCGGCACTGTTGTTATACACATCAGGCAGCACCGGCCACCCCAAGGGCGCCCTCCATGCCCACCGCATCC
>JAPPKR010000166.1 GCA_028819835.1 bacterium
CCGCCCGCCAGAACGGGATGAGCTACTCGCGGTTTGTTGCGGGTCTCAACTCGGCGGGCGTGGAGATAAACCGCAAAATGCTGGCCGACCTGGCTGTCAACGATCCGGAAGCCTTCTCACAATTGGTGAAGATAGCCCAGGAGGGTTGACTCTCTCCCGGCGCAACCGCCGGATCGCCGAACTGGCCAGGCTGCAGCGGGCACGTCATCGCAAACCTGCAGGACACACCCTGCTCGAGGGTCCCCATCTCCTGTCTGAGGCCCTGGCCTCAGGAGCCGAGGTGCTTGAGGTCCTGGCCTTACCGGAAGACACGGCGACTCACAGACTCTGTGAGGAGCAGGGGATACCCCTGACCGCGGTCACCGGCCAGGCCCTGGCCCGGATCGCCGGCACCAAGACCCCCCGGGGTCCGGTCGCGGTGCTTTCCATTCCCCGGAAGAGGCTGGAAAGCCGGGACACGCTGTGGCTCATGGTCTCCGAGCCGGGTAACGCCGGGACCCTGATCCGAACTGCCGCCGCCTTCGGATGGGATGTGGGCACGGGACCCGGGACCGTTGACCCTTGGGCCCCCAAGGTGCTCCGCGCCGGCGCCGGAGGCCACTTCCGGGTGGCCATCGCGGAAGCGGAGGATGCGCCTTCCGAAGCCATGGTGGTGGCCGCCACTCCCCGCGGCGGAGTCCCGCTCGCCGACATGGGACCCTTCCTCGATCACAGCCGCCAGTGGTGGTTGGTCGTAGGAGAGGAGTCCCGGGGGATACCCGCCCAGCACTCCGGCCGGGTCGATCTGTGGTGCTCGATTCCCATGTCAGGCGGGATGGAGAGCCTCAACGCCGCGGCGGCGGGTGCGATCATCTGCCACCGGCTCTCGGAACTGCGCGCTTGTGCGGGAAACCGGTTTTCGCGAACCTAAACTCCTATAGCTGGCATGGAAAGTCTCGACGCTCTGCTGGAAACGGCTCCGACCCTGGTCAAGGGGACGTCCACCCTCGATGAACTATCCGAGGCGGAAGCTGAACTCCTGGGCAGACGCTCGGTGGTGGCCGAGTTCCAAAGGCGGATCGGAAAGCTCCCCCCCGAGGAGAGGCCCGCGGTCGGGAAGGCGATCCAGGAGGCGCGCCGGACTCTCGGCAAGCTGATCGAGACGCAGAGGCGCCGACTGGAGACCGAGAGCGAACGCCTCATGCTGGCTTCCGACCGGGTGGACGTGAGCCTGGCGGCCCTGGAGTACCAGGAGGGATACACCCATCTGATCACCTCGACCATCGAAGAGGTGTGCGACATCTTCATCGGTCTGGGCTACCGCGTGGTGGGGGGACCGGAGGCCGAGTCGGGAACCTACAACTTCGACGCACTCAACACTCCGCCCACCCATCCCAGCCGCCTCGAGTCCGACACTCTCTATCTCGATTGGGGCGACCCCGCCGACGAGATCCTGCTGCGCACTCACACCTCGCCCATGCAGGCTCGTTACATGGAAAGACATGACCCGCCCGTCTACGTTGTGGTGCCCGGCAAGGTCTACCGGGCCGACACTCCCGACGCCACCCATTCGCCGGTCTTTCACCAGATCGAGGGGCTGGCGGTGGATGAAGACCTGACCTTCTCCGACCTCCGGGGGACCCTGGCCTACTTCGCCAAGGAGTTCTTCGGCTCCGAACGCCGTATCCGCCTCCTGCCCAACTTCTTTCCCTTCACCGAGCCGTCTGCGGAGATGCACGCCTCCTGCTTCTCCTGTGAGGGAGGTGGACAGTGCCGGGTGTGCGGGGGGGTGGGGTGGATCGAGCTCCTGGGTTGCGGCATGGTCGATCCCAACGTCTTCGAGTGGGTGGGGTACGACCCTTCCAAGGTGAGCGGCTTTGCCTTCGGCATGGGAGTGGAGCGGATCGCCCAGGTCCGCCATGGTGTCTCGCCGCTGCGGCACTTCTTCGACAACGATCTCCGAGTGCTCTCCCAGTTCCGATGAGAGTCTCGCTCAACTGGCTGGCCGACTACATCGACCTGGGGCCCTCCCCACCCGAGGAGATAGCGCAGGTCCTGGAGTCGCTCGGCCATGAGGTGGAGGAGACCGAGCGCCTCGCACCCGACTTTGGACGGGTGGTGACCGCCCGGGTCCTGGAGATCGAAGCCCATCCCCGGGCCGACCGTATCAGGGTCTGCCGGGTGACGACCGGGGACCAACCGCAGACGGTGGTGTGCGGGGCCTGGAATTTCGAGGCGGGCGCCACGGTGGCCTGGGCCCTTCCCGGGGCCAGGTTGAGCGGGGGAACCGAGATCGGCCGACGTTCCATCCGGGGGGTGGAGTCGAACGGGATGATCTGTTCGGAGACCGAACTCGGGTTGGGTGAGGACTCAGAGGGCATCCTGGTGCTCGACTCGGGCGTCCCCTTGGGAGAGGACCTGGCCGGCTTCGGTTCTCTCACCGACACCGTGCTGGACTTGAGCATCACCCCCAACCGGCCCGATGTGATGTCCTATGTCGGGGTGGCAAGGGAACTGGCCGCCTATTACCGGGTCGACTATCGGCTTCCCGAGCCGGTCTTCGCGCAGGTGGAGGCCCGCTCCCGGATCGGGATCACCATCGATGACCCCACCGGGTGCTATCGCTTCGTGGCGCGGGAGGTGGGAGGATGCCGCGTGTCCCCGTCACCGTTCTGGATGCGAACCCGTCTCCGGGCGTCGGGACAGCGTCCCATCTCAAATGTGGTGGACATCACCAATTACGTGCTCCTGGAGTTGGGCCAGCCCATCCACGCCTTCGATCTCGAGAAACTGGGCGGGGAGGGGATAGTGGTGAGAAGAGCGCGCCCGGGCGAGAGGCTCACCACCCTCGACGGAGTGGAGAGGGACTTGACTCCCGCCGACTTGGTGGTGGCCGACCGCGAGCGGGCTTCGGCTCTGGCGGGCACGATGGGAGGAGGCGCCTCCGAGGTGACCGCCGGGACAACCGAAGTGCTCATAGAAGCCGCTTCCTGGGATCCTCCCACCGTGTTGCACATGTCGAAGCGCCACGGTCTCCGCACCGAGGCGTCCGCCCGTTTCGAGCGAGGAGTCGACCCCGCGCTTCCCCCGGTGGCGGCCACCCGGGCCGCCGAGTTGGTAACCCGCCTGGCCGGCGGGGAGGCCCTTGCCGAGATGACCGATGTGGTCGCCCGGGAAGACCGGATGCGGCCCGTGACGATCGACTTCGAACTGAGACAGGCAGAGCGGATCCTCGGTCCGGGTTTCGATGTCCCCCGGGTTGCGGACCTGTTGTCCCGGCTGCATCTGGGAGTGGCGGGCGAGGACCCGATCAAGGTCGAGGTCCCCACCTTCCGACCCGATCTGACCAGGCCCATAGACCTGGTGGAGGAACTGGCCAGGTTGTGGGGGTACAACAACTTTCCCGAGAGGGTGCCACGAGGCCCCGGCGGGGGACGCTCGGTACCCCAGCGCCGCACGGGGACCCTGCGCCAGGCCCTCTGCGGGCTCGGGTTCTCCGAGTCGGTGTCGCTGAGCTTCATGCGGGCCTCCGAGATCGAGATATGGGGATGGGACCAAGAGGATGAGCGGGCCCGGGAGATCCGTCTGAAGAACCCCCTCCGGGAAGAGGAGTCCATCCTGCGCACCACCCTGCTGCCGGGCCTCCTCCGGGTGGCTCGCTACAACCACTCCCATGGGCTGGACGACGTGGCCATCTTCGAGTTGGGGCGGGTGTTCCTGGACCGTCCCCATCGGGTCCTGCCCAAGGTCCCGGACCAGCCGGAGCGGGTAGGCCTTCTGGCCACCGGGCGCTTGGGAGGATCGGGTCTCGGGGTCAAGCGGCCTCCGGTGGACTTCTACACGGTCTCTGCGGCGTGGCGGGCCCTCTCGCACCAACTGGACTTGCGGGAGTGGCGACTTGAACCGGTCGAGACGGCAGGGTGGCATCCGGCCCGCGCCGCCCGGCTGCTCTTGGATGGAGAACCGGTGGGGGTCATGGGGGAGATCCACCCCGCGGTGGTGCGGAGGGCGGAACTCTCGGGACGGGTGATAGCCATGGAACTCGATCTCGCTCCATTGGTGGCCGACCGCAGGCACTGGCAGTTTCGGGCGCCCAGCGTCTTTCCTCCCTACACCTTCGACATGGCTTTCGAGGCCCCCGAGGACCTGGCGGCCGACGACCTGCTCTCGGTCACCGGCGAGGCGGCCGGCGACCTCTTGGAGTCCGCCCGGGTGTTCGACGAGTTCCGGGGAGAACCCCTGAGCCGGGGACGCAAGAGCCTGGCCATCAACTACACCCTGAGGGCGGCGGACCGCACCCTCTCCAGCGAGGAGACCGCCGAGGCGTTGCGTGCCATGGCCGACGCGGCCCGGGCGGCGGGAGCGGAGTTGAGGGGAGAGTTGTGAGTTTTCTGTCGATCGCCGATGTGGGCCCAGAGGGTCTGGGGCGCCTGGTGGAGTTGAGCATGGACCTCAAACGGGACCCGGACCGTCACCGGGGGGCGCTGGCGGGGAGGACGGTGGGGCTGTTCTTCGAGAAGCCCTCGTTGCGGACCTGGGTTTCGTCAACCGCGGCGGCAGCCCTCTTGGGGGCCCATCCCATCCCCATCCATCAGCAGACCTCCGGAGTGGGGACCCGGGAAGAGCCTGCCGACGTGGCCAGGGTTCTCGACGGCTACCTGGATGTTCTGGGCATGCGGGTCTTCGAGCATTCCCTCCTGGAGGAACTGGATGCGCACATGGAGGCCCCGGTCGTGAACCTGCTGTCGGACTGGGAACATCCCTGCCAGGCAGTCGCCGACGTGGTCACCATCGCCGAGCAGCGGTCGCTGGCCGGATCGTCGCTTGCCTATGTGGGGGACGGCAACAACGTGTGCCACTCACTGATGCTGGCCGGGACCATGGCGGGGATGGAGGTGCGGGTGGGGTGCCCGCCCGGCTACCGGCCCGACGCGGGGGTGGTCTCCAGGGCGCGGGAGTGGGGCCCGGTCTCGATTTTCGATCATCCGGCGCCGGCCGTGGAGGGCGCCGACGCCGTGTACACCGACGTGTGGACCTCGATGGGACAGGAGGACGAATCGGCCGAACGCCTGTCGGCCTTCGAGGGGTTCACCGTGGATTCTGCGTTGATGGAGCGGGCCGATCCCGACGCGGTGTTCATGCATTGTCTTCCCGCCCACCGGGGCGAGGAGGTAACCGCCGAGGTGTTGGAGTCCCCCCGTTCGGTGGTGTTCGACCAGGCCGAGAACCGCTTGCACTCGTTCGCGGCGTTGCTCCTCGACCTCTTGTCCGCCTGAGGTTGGGTCTGGGTTCAAAAGAGATCCCTGGCCTGCTGCGGCCGTGTGGAGGAGATGAACCGCAGGCCGATGGGTGACCCCCGGGACGCCGGGACCTAGATTGGAGGTGGCGCGCCCCGTGGTGTTTGACGACTTCACCGGACCGGTGCTTGAAGTGGCGGAGAGGCTCTTGGGCAAGAGGCTGGTCACCCGGATTGAGGGGTTGACGACCTCGGTGCTGATCTGCGAAGTGGAGGCCTACGGCGGGGCCGACGATCCCGCCAGTCACGCATTCGGGGGACCCAAGCGCAGGAACCGAACCATGTTCTCGAAGGCCGGAACCCTCTACGTGTACCGCTCATACGGAGTCCACTGGTGCGCCAACGTGGTCACCGGACCGGAAGGGGAGGGCCAGGCGGTCCTTCTACGGGGCGGGATGCCGGAGTGGGGATCCGAGACCAAGATCGCCCGCCGGGGCCGGGAGGATCACCTCTGCGACGGTCCGGGAAAGCTGACCCGGGCGCTGGGGGTGGACGGCAGCCACGATGGGATGGCGCTGTCGGCCGGACGGGAAGTGTGGTTGGAGGAGAGCGGAGTAGGCCCACCGGAGTGGAGGAGCACTCCCCGGGTGGGGATCAGCAGGGCGACCGAGCGGCGCTGGCGACTGGTTGCCGTCGGGATGGGTTACCGGTCGCCCCGAGGGTGAGGCCCCGGGACGGCCTCAGGGAGACGCCGGGTCCTACCGGCCGAATCGGCGACGGCGGGCTTGGAAGGCGTCACTGAGGATCTGGCTGTCGAAGTACCCGGACTGTGCTTCTCCACCCACCGCAAAGTGGTACAGGGCCGTCTGGAAAATCCCCGAGAGCGCTGCCATGACCACCGCCA
>JAPPKR010000187.1 GCA_028819835.1 bacterium
CCGCCGCGGCGACCGACCTGGTCCAGGCCACGATGGCGATGATCGCCGGCCAGTATATGGACATGTCCTTCAACCGTCAGGACGCCGTCGGGGTGACCGAGTGCTGGGAGATGGTGGCCCGCAAGACAGGCGCTCTGCTGGCGCACGCAAGTGCGGTGGGCGCGATCCTGGCGGACGCGCCGCCCCAGACCGTCGAGGCGCTGCGCCGTTTCGGCCATGAACTGGGGCTCTGCTTCCAGGCCATCGACGACCTGCTGGGCATCTGGGGTGAACCCGCCGTCACCGGGAAGCCCGCCGGGAACGATTTGAGGGAGCGCAAGAAGTCCATCCCGGTCACGGTGGCCCTCAATTCGGGGACCAGGGCCGGCGAGATGTTGGCCGATCTCTACGCCCGGGAGCACTTGAACGAGGACGACATAGCCAGTGCTACCGCCCTAGTGGAGGAAGCGGGTGGGCGCGCCGCCACCGTCGAAGCTGCTCGGGACTGCATGGAACGCGCCGCCCAAGCCCTCGCCGCCGCAGACCTCGAGGTGCAGGCTGCCGAGGAATTGCAGGATCTGGCAAGCTTCGTCGTAAACCGTGAGTTCTGAGGGTCCCTGTCTATTGAGCGGGGTCATATGACAACCACTCTCACTGAGTATTCCCCCAAGCGGCCATCGGCCGTCAGCAACTCGAGGCCTTCGAGTTGGGCCTGGGCTATCAGCATCCGATCAAAGGGATCCCTGTGATGCAGCGGCAACTCTCCAACCCGGGTCGCATGCTCAATGGTTATCGCCAGGGGAGCGAACCCGCATGTCAGGATTGCTTTTTCCACCCCGTCGGGCACCGAGAGCTTTCCGATCGAACTCTTGATGGCCATCTCCCACACGCTCGCCGCGCTGACGGCTACGTAGTTTGCGGGATTGGCGATTAGTCGGCGTGCCTCCTCACCGAGCCTTTGATCGTCAGACAACCACCACAACACCACATGAGTGTCCAGCAGTAACCGCCTCACGTTCCTGACACATCGTCGGCGCCTTCAAACGCATCGCATACTTCGGCAGGAGTCTCATCGAAGTCAGAAGCCATCCACACTTTGCCCCTCCACAGACCCGGAACCCGGGAAGCCGGTTGGTATGGAGTTAGGCGCAGGTAAGGCTTTCCGTGGCGACAGATCACAACCTCCTCTCCCTCCCAGACCAACCGACCCAACTTGGACAATTGCGACTTGGCTTCATGCATGTTCACATTCACAGTCCGCTCCTTAGTTTGCTTTATTAGCTAAATCTAAATATAAGACTAATAGCATCCGCTTCTAGATGAGGCCCCTATTCGGCGTGTTATTTTGAGCCGGGTGAACAACGCAGTCGACGTACCCCCGTCCCGGAAAGGGAGGTTCTGGGAAGTCTTTTGGGTTGCGCTCCGGTTGGGCCTTACCTCATTCGGAGGACCGGTTGCACATTTCGGCTACTTCCATGAGGAGTACGTCGAGAGACGGAGGTGGGTGGACGAGGGAACGTTCGCAGACCTCCTAGCCCTTTCCCAGGCGTTCCCCGGCGCGGCCAGTTCCCAACTGGGTTTTGCGATCGGAATGGTGAGGGGAGGGCTGCGGGGAGGATTGGCGGCATGGTTGGGTTTCACCCTTCCCTCGGCCGTCATTCTCACCACCTTGGGATTGGGCGCCTCCCGAATCGGCCAACAGGCACAGGGATGGGTGCACGGTCTGGTGGTGGTGGCCGTGCCGGTGGTGGCCCTGGCAGTGTGGAAGTTGTGGTCCAACCTGGCGCCGGACCCGTTCCGCAGTTCGATGGCGGTTGCGGCTGCGGTCGCCCTGATCGCTTTCCAGACTCCCGCCAGGACGACCACGGTGTTGGTGATCGTCCTGGGAGGCCTATTGGGATGGAGGTTCTGCCGGGATCGCCCAGCCGACTCCGACCAACGCCGCCTACCGGCTCTCAGTCGGAAGGCGGGAGTGATCGCCGCCGTCGTTTTCTTCGGTCTTCTAACCGCTCTTCCCATTGCCAGCCGGGTTACCGAACTCGAGTTCGTGGAGGTGACCGATGCCTACTACGGAGCGGGAGCGCTGGTCTTCGGCGGCGGACCGGTGGTTCTGCCTTTGCTGGAACCGGAGGTGGTCGGCACCGGCTGGGTGGACCCCGAACTCTTCATCGCCGGGTACGGCGCCGCCCAGGCTATACCCGGGCCGGTGTTCACATTCTCCTCGTACCTGGGAGCGGTCATGACTCCGGAGCCCAACGGGATACCCGGGGCGGCGCTGGCCTTGGTGGCGCTGTTCCTGCCGTCCCTGCTGATGGTGATGGCCACCTTGCCCTTCTTCTCGGTCCTGCGCGCCCACGCCGGGGTCCAGGCGGCGCTGAGGGGAGTCAACGCGGCGGTGATCGGGATCCTCCTGGTGGTCCTCTACGACCCTTTGTGGACCAACGCCATCCGCGAGCCTTCGGATCTGGCGCTGGCCCTGGCCGGATTCGGCCTTCTGGCGTTCTGGAAGGTGCCGCCCTGGCTAGTCGTCCTCCTAACCGCCGTCGCCGGAGGAGTGCTGGCGGTCATCTAAGACTTTCCTGACAGGGCTGACTTCTCGAAGAGGGAAGCCTGTTCCGGGCGAGAAGGGCTACTACCAGAGTGTTCCTCGATATCCTGCCCTCCCACTTCCCACACTGCTTCGAGTTCATCGATGGATCGAATGGGTTGGGCTCCCCTTTCCTCAAGTAGGTTGTTTCCCGGACCTTCTCCTGGTCCTCTCCATACTCCGACTCGCCCAAACCCCTTTTCCAGAGCCTCGGTTGCGCCCGACCAGGTACCTCCCCTGTCGGTTCCACTGGCTACCACTACAGTGATCTCGGACAGAGCGTAGATGAGCTTGTTGCGACCCATGGCGGTCCAGACTTTGAAAGGTGTTTCGGGGCTATAGGGAGTGCACATAACCACTCGATCCTCATAAATCGCTCTGCGCACATCAGGCTTCCTGAGGTTTCGCACGAGGGAATCAGCCAGAACGCCGATCACACTTCCGCCAGCGTGGAACGCGGCGTTCATAGCCAACTGATCAACCCCGCGCGCGCCCCCGGAGACGAGGGAGAAACCCATGTCAGCTACCTTGGAGGCAACGTCTTGGGCCACTTCCGCTCCCTCGGTAGAGACATCGCGGCTACCTACCACTCCAATTCCAGGCCGATCAATCAGTTCGACAGCTCCGGCAGCGTGCACCGTGGCTGGCGCCTTGGACCGAAGTCGGTCTACCAAGTGGCTGGGATAGTGGGTGTCGAAGGGTGTCAATGTCCGGATACCCGAATGTTCAAGTCGCTCCAATTCGAAAGCCATGGCTCTGATCCGATCCAGCAAGACAACCATCCTGGACGCCAGCCCTCTGTACAAACCGTGTTCATGCACGAGTTGGTCCTCGGTCTGGCCCAACAGAGCGCTGGGTCGTGGACAGGTTTCCCGAAGCTTCCAGTACTCGGGTGCCGATAGAGGCTGCATCCCCTTACTTCCGATCCTGCTGACTAGCAGGATCGTTACCAGGGAATCCTCATTTCTCATGAGAGCCTCCTTCCAGCCGTGTCGGCCAGGGCGAAGGGGTAGACCAAGCCGACCCCGGCACTACGAAGCCTGCCACCGACAACTGTAAGGGTCCATTTGGAGTCGACTATGTCGTCTACCAGCAAGACTGGTCCGGGTGGAACGGGCGGCTGGATCTCAAAGGCATCTCTCACATTGCAGTATTGCTGATAGCTGTTTTTCATTGTCTTCTGTGGCTTTGTTTCACTGACTTGTCTAACCACATTCTTGTAGGGCAGACCGAGCGATGTCGCTAGTCGAGCGGCGAAACTCCGTACAAGTTCGGGATTCCTCAACGAAGGAACTGAGACAACCCAGGTTGGTGCCGGCTTAGGAACCCACCGGTTACTGATTAGATCTGCCGAAGCCGCCACCAACTGTTCGTCAAAGCGGCCCTCCTCCTGCTTGCCCGACCGGACGAGGGCTCCCCAGCCACTATCCCCCCACACTGACAGAACTCGACCTGGTTCGATGCTTTGGTCTGCCGGGATCCTCTTGCGGTCCGGCCATTGTTTGCGAGGTCCGATAGTCAACTTGACTCGGTGAAGATGTTCGACAGCCCCTTGGACGGTTGCCGGATCGAAACGAGTTGCAAGACTTTGACCTGTGCAGTTGTCGCAGATGCCACATTGCTTTGGAGCCACATCGTCAAGATAGATTCCCAAGAGCTTCATACGGCAGCCGTCGGTGCGCACGTACTCGAGCATCTGCTCCTGCTCGATCCTACGTTGAGCTGTTACCGACTCGACACGTTGTCGATCAAACTTCCATGGTCCCAGAGTTCGCCGCCACCTGTTTCCCTCACGCTCGATTGCCCCTTCGACCTCCAAATTCCTCAGCAGGTTCTTAAGTCGGTCCCCTTGGACATTCACCATTTGCTGTAAAACATCCCAGGACACTGGTTCTGCCCGTCGTTCTAGCAGCGACACTACTCGTTCCGCCAAGTCAGCCGGAGGGAACGCTCCGCGGATGAAATAGTCCTGTATGTCGGCGTCTTCTCCGCCTCTGAGCAAGACCCCCAAAGACTTGCTAAGCGCTCGTCCAGCTCGACCCACCTGCTGGTAATACGTAATCGGGGAACCCGGAGACTGGTAATGGATCACGAAGGAGAGGTCGGGTTTGTCGAATCCCATACCGAGAGCCGTAGTTGCGACCACCACCTTTATTCCGTTGGACAGCAGTGCCTGCTCGATCTCAATCCGGTCGTCGGAATCCAAACCACCCCAATAGGGAACCGCTTGGATTCCAACTGCGGTCAGCCATTCCGCTACTCGCTGCGCATCTCTGACGGGGAGACAATAGATCACACCTGTTCCCTCTAGCTTCGGAACCAGGTCGGCAAGCCACGCGAGGCGCTCGGCTTGAGAAGGGATCTCCAAAACATGCAGCCGCAGTCCGGTGCGTGCCAAGGGTCCCCGGATAATGCTTAGTTCTGAACCGAGTTGATTGGTGACATCTTCAATTACGCGGTTATTGGCCGTGGCAGTGCAGCACAGGAGCGGCACGCCAGGGAGGAAACCCAGAATGCGTGAGATCCTCCGGTAGTCAGGCCGGAAGTCGTGCCCCCAATCCGAGATGCAATGCGCCTCGTCGATAACCAACAAACCGCTACGGCCGAGAATTATCGGCAAAAACTCACTCCGGAACCTTTGGTTGGCCAGCCTTTCAGGCGAGATCAGCAGGATGTCAACCATATCCTCTTCGAGCTTCTTCTCGACATCGTCCCACTCGGC
This sequence comes from bacterium, assembly GCA_028819835.1. The sequence continues at coordinate 5,289 of JAPPKR010000187.1, forward strand.
GCGGTTTGCGCTGTTGATGGTGAGGGCGCGCACTCCCATCCGCTCCGCGGCCTCAATCTGATTTCGCATGAGCGCAAGAAGCGGGGAGACCAGCAAGGTTGGGCCGTCATCCCGATCTCGCAACATTCGGGTTGCGATGAAGTACACGGCGCTCTATCCCCACCCGGTTCGCTGAACTAGAAGCACCCGCTGGCGCAGGGCAACAAGCCTGTGGATGGCGTCAAGCTGGTCAGGACGGAAATCTGTAGTCGCATCCCCAGTTAGTGCTCGGAGCAGCCCAAGTGCCTCCAACGCAAACTCGTTATTCATCAAAGGGTCCTTATCCGCCCACCTGACCTCTGCCCCGCATACGGGACATATCAAAACGTATCTGAGGGGTGTGACATTCCCTCCCTCGAAGAACGTAACGGTGGTCCGTGATTGAAGTTAACCGTGTTCCGACCAGCCGAAGCGTCAGGCCTGCTACCAGAGAATCTGGTCGGAGGCTCTATCCACAGCCTGGTCGAGGGGTCCGGTGTAGATGCCGGTGGAGAGGTATTTCCACCCGGCGTCGGGGAAGATGGTCACCACCGTCCCCGAGCGCATCTCCCTCGCCACCCGCAACGCAACCGCCAACGCGGCCCCGCAGGAAGGCCCGGCGAACAACCCCTCCGCGGTGAGGAGCAGGCGAGTGTGTTCGATGGTGGACCGGAGGCGTACCAGGACCCGCCGGTCGATGCGATCCGCGTCGAAAATGGGAGGGATGTAGCCGGCCTCCATGGAGCGGAGGCCCGTGATGAGTTCTCCCACCGGAGGCTCGGCGGCCA
>JAPPKR010000110.1 GCA_028819835.1 bacterium
GCCACCGCCAGCACCACCGCGGCTCGTCCCGGTCGCCTCATCTCGCGCACTCCTCTCCGGCCCGGGCCGCCGCCAACTCGGCTGCCACCGTCTCCTCGGATGCAAGCGCCGCGCTCGCCTCTTCAAGAAGGGGGACGGCTTCCGCCGCCTTCCCGGCTCCGCACCACAGGACGATGGCTTTGAAGTAGAGCGCCTGTGGGTAGCCGGGAACCGCCTGGAGCGCCCGGTCCAGGGTATCGACCGCCAGTTCGATCTCTCCCGACCCCGCCCAGGCCATCCAACCCAGGCGGCTCAGCGCCTCCGCCTCTTCCGCGGCCGTCGGGTTGCGTTCCAGCACCCCTCGGTAATGGGCAAAGGCCCGCCCGAAGTCCCCGGCCCGGAAGTAGCGTCCGGCCAGGGCGAGGCGCATGCCGTTGATCTGGGGGTGGTCGGCATTGGCGGAGATCACCGCCTCCATGGTCTCATTGGAGTACTGGGACGGATCGAACTCCCCTCCGTCGGCATCGGTCCGGTCCTCGGACTGCACGAACCATCCCACCGAGATCACGAGCGCCACGGCCGCGGTCCCCAGAATGGCGATGACCGTCACTCTCCCGGGAGTCCAGAATCGGGACCGGGAGTCCGGATCGGGGGACTCCCGATCCGGTGAGACCGACGCCTCCCCGGTCAACCTGAGCCGGGCTTCCTCTATCTCCTCGGTGTAGATCCGCCGGAGCCGCCGAGCGGTGGAGGGAGGCATCTCATCCTCGGCAAGCTGTTGTTCCAACTCCTCCAGGTCCCGGGTGGCTTGATCGAGTCGCGCCTGCCATTGACTTGCCTCGCTCACGGTGACTCCCTGATCGACTCCGGGGGGACGGGCTTTCTGAGGCGGTAAAAGGCCAGGAGGAGACCGGTCACCAAGGCGGCGGCCGGGAGCCCCCACAGGAGGGCGGTCCTCGTCTGGAACGGGGGATCGAGCATCTGTGATCGGGGGTAGGCCGCCATTAGCCGGTCCAGGATCTGTTGGTCGGAGAGGCCTTCTGTGATCATCTCCCGGACATAGCCCATCATGTCGACGGCGTAGGAACTGGGGGACTCGGCGATGGACTCCCCCTCGCAGGCCGGGCACCGGACCTGTTTGCCGATCCGCTCGGCGCGGTCCTGGTCCACCGGGTCGGCGGTGGTCAGCGAGACCACCACGAAGGCGGCCAGGGCCAGGGTCAGCAAGGGAGACGCCCAGCGGAACAGGCTGCGCCGACCGGCGGGATCAGCCACCCGGACGCGCTCCCACGGCGGGACGGACGGACTCCGATCTTCTGCGTTTCCTGCCCGCCAGGGAATAGAGGCCGCCCGCCGCGCAGGTCAGGCCGCCCAGCCACAGCACCCATTGCAGGGGAGCGGTGGCCGCCCGCAGGGTGATTGCCTCCTCGTCGATCCGCGTCACGCTCAAGTAGAGGTCCTGTACGAGAGTGTGATGGATGCCGGGAGTGGCGATGGGCAGGGCGGAGGTCTCGAACTGGCTGAGGGCGGGCTCCGCCAGTCCCACCCGACGCTCGTCCTTCCAAATCTCCACATGGGCGGTGCTCTTCAGCCGGTTGGGAGTCCTGGTGGTGGACACCCCGGTGTGGATCAACTCGTATCCGGCGAACTCCACTCGGTCGCCGGGCGCCATCTCCACCCGGTCGAGACTCTGGGAGAGATTGGCGGTACAGGCGATTGCCACCGCCACCAGGGCCACTCCGGCATGGGCCAGTTGCCCGCCCCAAAAGCCGCGGTCCGATCTGACCACGCCGGGGATCATGCTCCAGGCGTTCGCCCCCTTGGGCCTGCCGGCGCGACGGGCCTGGGACCAGAGTCGGCCGGCGGCCACTGCCACCACCCAACTCCCCGCTATCACCGCCATCACCACGTACCCCACGCGGGTGGCGGTGATGATCACCAACACGCCCGCGGCCAGTGCGATCTGGAGGGGCAGGTGGATGCGGGGCCAGACCACCCGGGTGCGGGCCACCCGCCACGGGAGGGCCGGTCCGATGCCCATCGCCAAGAGCAGCGCGAAGCTGATGGGGACGGCCATGCGGTCGAAGAAGGGCCGTCCCACACCCACCTCCGACCCGGTGAACGCCTCCAGCGCCAGCGGGTACAGCGTTCCGGTCAGCACCACCATGGCGTACACGGTCAGCAGCAGGTTGTTGAGCAGGAAACCCCCTTCCCGGCTGGAGAGGGACTCCAGGCGGGGCGGGGAGGAGATCTGTTGGGAACGGGAGGCGAACAGGGCGAAAGAGCCCACCGTCACCACCACCAGGAACCCGAGAAGTGCGGGACCGATCGCAGACTGGGTGAAGGAGTGCACCGAGGCGATCACTCCCGACCGGGTGAGAAACGTGCCCAGGATGGTCAGGGAGAAGGCGCCGATCACCAGTACGAAGTTCCACGCCTCCAGCATCCCCCTCCTCTCCTGCACAAGGGAGGAGTGGAGGAACGCGGTGGCCACCAGCCAGGGCATGAAGGAGGCGTTCTCCACCGGGTCCCAGGCCCAGTAGCCTCCCCAGCCCAGCACCTCGTAGGCCCACCAGGCGCCCAGCGTGATGCCGGCTGTCAGGAACACCCAGGCCACCCGGGTCCACAGCCCGCTGCGGCGGAGCCATGCGGGGCCGGACCTGCGCAGGGCCAGGGCGGATATGCCGTATGCGAAGGGGACCGTCAGGCCCACGTAGCCCAGGTACAGCAGTGGGGGGTGGATTGCCATCAGAAGGTGGTTCTGGAGCAGGGGATTGGGCCCCAGCCCGTCGGCGGGACCCACGGCCCGGGAGAAGGGCAGGGCGCTTGACGCCGTACAGGAACGGGCGGCGGCCTCCGTGCACACTTCGAATGGGTTGGCAACAGTGACCATCAACCCGAAGAAGAAGACCCCGACCGCTCCGATCACCGCCAAGGCGCCCCAGTCGAGGGAGTCTGGTTCGGCCCCCCCGGCGGTCGCCCTGCGCCACACCGCGTATGCGTAGGCGGCGAGGACCAGACCCCACAACACGATCGAGCCCTCCAAGGCTGCCCAGGCGGTGGCGATGTTGAAGGGAAAGGGCGTGTGGCGGGAATGGTGGTTCGCCACATAGGAGACGGTGAAGTCGTTGGCCAGGAGGGCCGCTTCGAGGACGACCATCGCCCCCAGTGCGGCGAGGACCATGACCAGGAGGGATCGGCGGAGGGCAACGATCGAGACAGAGGCGGCAAGCGGGTCCCTCGCCGCCCGCCAGGCGCCAACCGCCAGCCATCCGGCGGCGACCAGCGCCGTCCACACGGCCAGGGTTCCGGCGAGAGAGAGCATCAGCGGGAGCCGTCGTCGGCTACCGGAGGCGCCTGGTAGTTCTCGTCATGGGAAATGAGGGCGCCGTCAGCCCGGTAGTGATCACCCAGCCAGGCTCCGTCCAGTAGGACGTTGACGTCCTCGTCGAACAACAGGGGCGGAGTGTCGGTGAGCACCACCGGAATGGTGGAGGCGCCGTCGGTGACCTGGAACCGGAGAGGGTCCGATCCGGCATCCAGGGAACCTTCCACCACGATGCCCGCCAGCCGGAACCGCCGCCCGTCGGGGAAGTCGGCTCGCTGGTCCACCGCTTCGCGCGGGGTGAGGTAGTAGACGAGGTCGCTGTCGATGTTCCGGATCAGGAAGGCTCCGGCTATCAGCATCGCCACCCCCACGAAGATCAGAAACGGCCAGCGGCGTGACTTCATCAGTCTGGGCGGCTCGTCGCCCTTCGCCACCGGATGGTCAGGCGGAGGATGTAGCCGGCCAGGAACCCGGCCGTGGCTAGATAGGCCGCCCAGACCCAGCCAATGTTCACGCTTCCGCCTCACCCAAACGGGGGACCGTTACCGGGCTCTGCGCGGGGGCTCTCTCGGCAGCCGCGGCCTCTTCCATCCGGGCCAGCGCGGTCCGGTAGACGAGCAACGTCGCGTAGAGAAACGTGAAGGCCGCCAGGTTCACCAACAGGGCCGAGACCATGGCGCCGTCCATCTGGATGCCGTCGGGCCGGATCGTCAAGCCCTGGTGAAGAGTGCGCCACAGCTTCACAGAGAAGTAGACCAGCGGCACCTGCACCACGGCGACGGCGCCCAGCACCGACGAGCGGCGAGCCCGCAGGCGAGCGTCGGTGGTGGTGCGGCGCAGCGCCAGGTAGCCCAGGTACACGAAGAACATCATGGCCGTGGTGGCCAGGCGGGCATCCCCCCAGTCCCAGTAGGTTCCCCACACGGGCTTCCCCCAGATCATGCCGGTCGCCAGGGCGATGGCGGTGAACAGCACTCCTACCTCTGCGGATGCCTCGGCTGCCCTATCCCAGCTCATCCGCCGGGTGAACAGCCACCCGATGCTTCCCGCGGCAGTCACCCCGAAGGCGAGGAAGGCTAGCCAGGCCGACGGGACATGGATGTAGAGGATGCGGACGAAGTCGCCTTGGAGGAGGTCGGGGGGAGAGGTGAAAGCGAGGACCAGGCCGACTCCCAGCGCCACGCCGGTCAAGACTGCCAGCAACCTCTTTTTCACAGGGAAATCTCCTCCAGGGCCCGGGCCGACATCACTCCCGCGGCCGCCAGCCCGAGATCGGCGATGACCAGCACCAATACCCAGGTGATGATACTCTCGCCGGCCACCAGACTTTCCAGGCTCTGGGCGGCCCCCATCAGAAGAGGCACGGCCAGGGGCGCCATCAGCAGGGGAGCCAGGCTGGTCCGGGCCCGGAGCCCGATGGTCACGTCCCCGGCCAGGGTGCCCAGCATTGCCAGCCCCGCCGATGCAAGGATTATCACCGGCGCCATGAGCGCCCCACCCGAGGGTGGGCGGTAGTCGTAGAAGATGACCACCGGCAGTATCAGCGTCCCGGCCACCGCCGCCAGAACCAGCCCCGAGGCTCCCGATCGGCCCGCGAAACGGGAGGCGGGGTCAAGACCGGTCAGGGCCAGGGCGCGGCGCTGGGCCCTGGTCTCGAGAGCGGTCTGGCGTAGCACGACCATCATCCCGAACAGCAGGGTGATCAGCCAGTAAACGGGAGCGGCCAGGTCCCGGAGCAGGAGGGGAGAGGCGTTGGTCGCCAGGGGCGCGATCCAACTCGCCACCACCGCGAAGGGAAACACCACCGTGAGCGCCTCCCCGCTCCGGAGTTCCACCCGCAGGTCCCGCAGGGCGATCAGGCCCGCCGATCGCCAGAACCCGCCGCTCACGTGATCCTACCGTCTCGCATCTCCACCACCCGGTCGACCCAGCCCGACAGCTTGGCGGCGTCGTGGGATACGCACAGGACAGCCCCTCCCCGGCGAGTGGTCGTCGTGATCAGGTGGTCGATGATCGGGGCGGCGTCCCGGTCGAGGCCTGCGTCCGGCTCGTCGAGCAGGACCAGTCGGGGAGAGCCGATCAGCAGCCGGGCCAGGTCGGCCCTCCGCAGCATCCCGTTGGAGCACCGCTCCGCCCTGATCCCCGCCGCGCCCCCGAGGCCGACCTGGGTCAGGACCAGTTGACCCCGGGAGGCGGGGTGCCCGGTCAGCTGGGCGCTGAGCGCCAGGTTCTCACCCAGGGTCAGGTCGGGGTAGAGGGCGGGGAGGTGTCCGGACCAGCCGATCCCGGCGCGGACCGCCGGGATTCGAGGGCCGGCGAGGGGGGCGCCCAGGACGGTTCCCGATCCTCCGGTGGGAGCTATGAACGTGGCGACCACACCCAGCAGCGTGGACTTGCCGGCGCCGTTGGGCCCGGCGACTCCCAGCGATTCTCCGGGACGGAGGGTGAGTCGGCAGTTGGAAAGCACCGGGACGCCGCCCAGGGAGACGGAGAGGTCAACCAGATCGACCAGGGGAAGACCAGAGGAGGGAGGTCGGATACTGGGCGGATGGCTCACCCGCTTTGAGTGTATGGGGATGGCCCCGGAACCGCTCAACCGGGTCGGGTCCTCAGCAGGCGCAACCCTTGACAGGGTGCATGGAGCTCTGTAGATTTCGCGACATCCGTCAAGGAGAGGACCGGAAGGTTGTGATGCAATGACCTAGGCGTCCTCTCGGAGATCTCCCCTAGAGGAAAGAGCAGGAACAGCGATGGGTAGCGGAAAGATCGGCTTCGGCCTGGTGG
>JAPPKR010000171.1 GCA_028819835.1 bacterium
TCGCCATCCTCCCCGAAGGGATGAGTCGCGAGCGGTTCGAGTGGCTGGACACGGTTGCCGATGAGGTCATAGCCACCCCCGGCTCGGAGAGCAACGTCAAGGAGATCTTCGACAAGTGCTGGGAACTGAGGCGCTCGGGACGGGACATAGTCATCTTCAACCAGTTCGACGAGTTCGGTAACTACCTGTGGCATTACTCCGTCACCGGCCCCGCCTTCGCCCAGTTGGCGGCGGAACTGATGGGTCCTGGGGATCGCCTGGCCGGGGTTGCCCTCACCACCGGCTCGTCGGGGACGCTGGCTTCCGGGGACTACTTGAAGGAACAACATCCCCACAGCCGGATCGCCGCGGCCGAGGCGCTGCAGTGTCCCACCATGCTCAGGGGCGGGTTCGGTGAACACCGCATAGAGGGAATTGGCGACAAGCACATCCCGTGGATACACAACGTCCGGAACACCGACATGGTGATCGCCATCGACGACGCCGCTCCCCTGGGGCTGATCCGTCTCTTCAACGAACCTGCCGGTCGGGCCTACCTGGCCGAACAGGGCGTCTCCTCCGAGATGATCGAGAGTCTTGACCTGCTGGGCATCTCGGGGGCCGCCAACATGCTTTCGGCCATCAAGATGGCCAAGTGGTACGAGCTGGGGCCGGACGACCTGGTACTCACCATCCTCACGGACTCCATGGATCTCTACCGGAGCCGCTTGGTGGAGCTCAACGCCGCACACGGGGAGCTGACCACGGCCGACGCGGCGGGGATCTACCACCGATACCTGATGGGCGCCTCCACCGACCACACGGCCGAGTTGAGCTACTCCGAGCGCCGGCGCATTCACAGTCTCAAATACTTCACCTGGGTGGAACAGCAGGGTAAGTCCGCTTCCGAGTTGGAAGACCAGTGGTATGACCCCGGTTACTGGGAGAACATCCGTCGGGCCGGAGACGAGATCGATCCTCTAATCGACGAATTCAACCAACTGGCATCACAAGGAGTTTGAAGATGGCCAAACCGTTGCCCCTCACCATGCGATGGGATCTGCCCGAGTGGGCACATGGTCTTGTGGATCCCGAACAGCGTTTCCCGACCGTCGAGGAGCGAATGGCCGTGGCTGTCGAGCTTTCCCGCCGCAACATGGAGGAAGAGACCGGTGACCCGTTCGGGGCAGCGGTGTTCGACCTCTCCACCTCCCTTCCACTGGCCGTGGGAGTCAACGTGGTGGTGCCCAGCGCCACCGTTGCTGCGCATGGGGAGGTTGTCGCCCTTTGCCTGGCCGGAGTAGCGGTGGGCAATTACGACCTGGAGGTGGCTGTTGGCGGCCCCGTCGAGTTGGTCACCAGTTGCGCTCCCTGCATGATGTGCCAGGGCGCGACAGTCGGGTCGGGCGTTAGCAGCCTGGTGATCGCAGCCCGGGAGAATGATACGCATTCCCTGGGCTTGGGAGGGAGCAGGAGGCCACCCGAGTGGGTGGTCAGGTTGCAACAGCAGGGGATCGACGTGACAGAGGACGTCCTGCGGGCCGAGGCGGTGGATGTGCTGAGGGAGTATGCCGCCAGGGGAGGGAGGAAGTAGGTCAGACGTGGTCTCTCCCCTCCCCGTAAGCGTGCGTTGGGAACTGCCCTCGTGGGCGCAGGGTCTCCTGCGACCCGACCAACGGTTCCCAACCACCTCGGAGCGGATGGGGTTGGCCGTCGAACTTTCCCGCCGCAACGTGGCGGAGGGGACGGGAGGTCCGTTCGGAGCGGCGGTTTTCGATCTCTCCACCTCTCGTCCCCTGGCGCTGGGGGTCAACCTGGTCATGCCCACCTCCTCCGCAGCCGCCCACGCGGAGGTGGTTGCCATCTGTTTGGCCGGACAGGCGGTGGGAAACTACGACCTCGGGATCGGCAGCGGAAGTCCCACCGAACTGGTGACCAGTTGCTCTCCCTGCGCGATGTGCCTTGGCGCGGTGCCTTGGTCGGGAGTCTCCAGCCTGGTGATTGCCGCCCGGGAGGAAGACGCCCGCTCTGTGGGGTTTGACGAGGGCAACAGGCCCCCTGACTGGGTCGATGGATTGAGACGGCGCGGGATCGAGGTGACGGAAGATGTGCTGCGGGCCGAGGCTGTGGAGGTGTTGCGGGAGTACGTGATTGGGGGAGGGGTTGTCTATAACAGTTCCAAGACGGAGGAAGAGCCGCTTGCATGAGGTACAGCGCCGAGCCGATCTGACAGACCGCTACGAGTCCCCTTCGGTAGTGGAGGAGGCGCTTGCGCTGTTGGACCGCTACCGCGACCGGGCTCGGCTCATCGCCGGAGGGACCGACCTGGTCCTGGAGATCCGCCGGGGCGTCCGGTCGGGAGTGGAGGTCCTGGTTGACATCTCCCGGGTGGCGGGCCTCGACGGCATCCGGCAGGACGCGGCAGGAGTGATTCACCTGGGGCCTCTGGTGACCCACGCTGACGTCGTTTCCTCCGATTTGATCTGGAACCAGGCTCTTCCCTTGGCCCAGGCGTCGCTGGAGGTGGGCGCCCCTCCGCTCCAGGCCCGCTCCACGGTGGTGGGGAACCTGGTCACGGCCAGCCCCGCCAATGACACGATCTCCGCCCTCACCGCCTTGGATGCCCGGCTGGACATACGTTCGGAGAGAGGGGGTCGCCAGGAGGCGCTGGCCGACTTCTATCCCGGCATTCGTCGCACGACCCTGGCGCCGGACGAGATGGTGACCGGCGTGAGCTTTCGGGGCCTGGACGCCCGTCAATCAGGGGTGTTCGTCAAGCTGGGCCTGAGAATGGCGCAGGCCATCTCAGTGGTCCACATGGCGTTGGTCGTGGAACGAGACGCCTCGGGTGTCACCACCATGGCCCGTATCGCCCTGGGGAGCGTCGCTCCGGTGATCGTCCGGTCGCCCGAGGCCGAGAGGGAACTGCTAGGCCGCCCGCTGGACGAGGCCGCCATAGCGGCCGCCGCGCAGGCCGCAGCTCGGGCGATCAATCCGATCGACGACCTGCGCGGAACGGCGGACTACCGGCGGTGGGCGACCGAGGTGATGGTGCGCCGGGCCCTCACCGCCCTGGCCGACGGGACTGAAAGTAAAACGATGCCATCCCGCCCGGTCCACTTCGGCGCCTCCCGGCGAGCGACCCTGGCCCAGGCGCGCTCCCACCGGGAGGGAGACCCTATTGAAGCGGTGGTCAACGGGACCCCGGTCGTCACCCGTACCGGGGGGGAGCTCACCCTCTTGGACTGGCTGCGGGACGTCGCCGGCCCGGCGGCCGGTCTGTCTCTCACCGGGACCAAGGAAGGTTGCGCCGAGGGCGAATGCGGAGCCTGCCTCGTCTTCCTGGACTCCGAGGCGGCCCTCTCCTGCCTGACCCCCGCCCCCCGGGCCCATAGCGCGGAGATCGTGACCGTGGAGGGACTGGGGGCCGGTGGCATGAGCCCGGTTCAAGCCGCCTTCTGCCGGACGGGCGCAGTCCAGTGCGGCTATTGCACACCGGGGTTTTTGATGTCGGCCACAAAACTCCTGGAGAGGCTTCCGGATCCCACCACCGACGAGATAGTCACTGCCCTGAGCGGCAATCTGTGTCGCTGCACGGGCTACTACTCCATCATCGAGGCGGTCTCGGAGGCCGCCGATTCAGCCTCTGGAGGGTCCGGATGAGCGTCGGACAGTCGGTTCCCAGAAGCGACGCCCGTTCCAAGGCGACGGGAGAGGCCCTCTATCCGGCAGACATTCACAGGCCGGACGCCCTCTGGGCCAAGGTGGTGTTCAGCGGGCGACCGCATGCCCGGATGGTGGGGATGGACGTCCGGGGGGCCTTGGATGCGCCGGGGGTGGTGGAGGTGGTCACCGCAGCCGACGTGCCTGTCAACGAATACGGGCTGACCCGGTTCGATCAGCCGGTGCTGGTGGGGTTGGGAGGTACCGGACGGAGCGCGATTCCTTCCGAGATCAGCCGTTGGGAGGGAGATCAGATCGCGGTGGTGGTGGCCGAGACCCGCCGGGAGGCTGAGGAGGGGGCCGAGCGGCTGGCGGTCGATTGGGACGACCTTCCCCTGGTCCCCGACCTTGATGCGGCTCGCTCCGGTTCTGTGCTGGTCCACCCCGAGAACGGGCTGGAGACGAATATGTACAAGCACCTCAAATTCCGGGTGGGCGATATGGAGGAGGGCTGGCGGGCGGCGGATGTGCAGGTGACGGGCACCTACGTGCTTCCCCTCCAGGAGCACGCCTACCTCCAGCCGGAAGCTGCCCTTGCCTACCTCGATTCCCGCGGGCGGATAACGGTGGAGATCGCTGGCCAGTGGACTCACGAGGACCGGGAACAGATCGCCCACGCCTTGGATATGGACTCCGAGGGGATCAGGGTGATCTATCCGGCGATCGGTGGAGCGTTCGGAGGTCGGGAGGACATGTCGCTCCAGATCGTGATGGCCTTGGCGGTCCGCAAGCTGTCCCGGAGAGGCATCCGCCGGCCGGTGAGAACGGTGTGGTCGCGGGAGGAGAGCATCGTCGGGCATCACAAACGGCACCGGGCTGTCATCCACACTCGGTGGGGCGCCACCCGCACAGGTCTTCTGACCGCGGTGGAGGTAGAGGGGTGGCTCGACGCCGGGGCTTACAACTACACGTCGGACAAGGTGCTGGGGAACATGCATCTCTGCTCGGTGGGGCCGTACCGGGTTCCCAATCTTTGGGTGGATTCCAGGGTGGTTTACACGCATTCGGTGCCCGGTGGCGCCTTTCGGGGCTTCGGAGCGCCCCAGGGAGCCATGGCGGCCGAGGGGCAGGTCAACCGGTTGGCCGCCGAGCTGGGGATGGACCCGGTTGCCCTTCGCCTCCTCAACTGCTACCGGGAAGGCGACGTGGGCGCCTGGGGCACGGTGGTCCCGTCGGTGGTCAGCATTCCCGAGGTCATCGAGGCATGCGCCGATCGCGCCGGATGGGGAGAGCCGCCGGACCCCGATGCGGCCCCGTTTTCCGCCTTTCGATCATTGCCTCCCGATCCGTCCCGTCAGCGTCGGGGGAGAGGATTCGCATGCGGGCTCAAGAATGTCGGCTTCTCCTTCGGGTTCCCCGAGCGGTGTGAGGCGGATGTCGAACTGTGGGGAGACGATGAAGTGGAGAAGGTGGTGCTGTATCACGGCGGAGCGGAGGTGGGACAGGGAGCCCACACCGCCCTGGCGCAGATGGCGGCTGAGGCGGCGGGGGTGGACGTCGGGGCGGTGGAGACCCGGTACTCAGACACGGCTCACACCGGCGACTCGGGATCGGCCTCCGCCTCCCGTATGACCTGGATGGCCGGCAACTCCATTCTCGGCGCGGTCGAGGAGGCCCAGAAGAGATGGCTGGATGGGGACCGGCCCGCCCTCGGCAGTTTCCGGTTCGTCCCACCGCCAACCGAGACGTTCGATCCCGACACCGGCTCGGGGGAACTCAACTTCGCCTACGGGTGGATGGCTGAGGCGGTGGAGGTGGTGGTGGATCTGGACACCGGGCACCTGCGGGTGGAGTCGGTGGTCTGTGCGGTGGATGTCGGAAGGGCGGTCAACCCCGCGTTGGTTAGAGGGCAGGTGGAGGGAGCGGTGGCGCAGGCCCACGGCTACGCCATCACCGAACGGCTCAAGACAGAGGAGGGGAAGATCCTGAATCCCCACCTCAGTACCTATTTGATTCCTGGAATCGGGGACATCCCCGGGCGCGTGGAGAGCGTGATTCTGGAGATTCCCGACCCGAGAGGCCCATGGGGCGTCCGGGGAATGGCGGAGATGCCCTTCGTTCCCTTGGCCCCTGCGGTATCCGCCGCCCTGTTCGACGCGGTCGGGTTGTGGTTCGATGAACTTCCCCTGACGCCTGGGGAGGTTGCGGCGGGATTGCGGTCCAAACAATAACCCCGCCCTTTTTGGCGGCAGGAGGGTGGGACTGCTATATATTTAGGGCGAAGACCGGTTGATTTTGCCGGTCTAGCCACTTTTAAGTCGAGTGCCGCTGGCCCGACGAGAAGCGAGCGGAAGGAAGATCATATGAGAAAATTGAAAGTAGCCATTGCCCTGATG
>JAPPKR010000151.1 GCA_028819835.1 bacterium
GCACCAGAAGCACGGTCGCCCCGAAGGAGAGAAGTTGCGCCACCTTTGGTTGGGGAGCGGTAGCCGGGACGAATATCACGCTGGGAATCCCGGCGGCCGCGCACAGAGCCGCCAATGCCGCTCCGGCGTTGCCGGTGCTGGCCGCCGTGATGATGTCAGCGCCCCGCTCCCTGGCCTTGAGGACCGCCAGGGCCGATGCCCGGTCCTTCAAGGAAGCCGTGGGCTGGCGTCCCTCGTCTTTCACCCAAAGGGTGACTCCCACTTCTTCTTCCAGCACTTTCGCCGGCAATAGGGGAGTGCCCCCCACCTGGAGCGGGGGAGGTTCGGCATCGGGATGGACGGGCAGGAGGCGACGGTAACGCCAGATGGAACGATCGGGATCCGAGGCGAGTCGGTCGGGGCTGGTTAGTCCAGCCAGGTACTCGTAGTCGTACACAACGGATAAAGTGGCCGCCCCGAGGTGGTCGGGGCAAACATAGTCGACCTCATCGGTTTGGAAATGACGCCCGCACAGGAGACACCTGAGACCCAAGACGGAGCGAATGGGCCTCATTTCCGGTGTGTCCCGCGCCCCAACGCTCGGGCCCGCGGGTCGGCTTTCTCACCCTGGTGTGGGGGACAACGGTTATCCATGCTGCTCCTGTCTTCGTCCCTGGGAAAGAGTCCCGTTCACCGTAGATACGCCCGCTCCGATGATATAGGGATGCGCCAACTCCAGAACGCGGTCTGTTGCAAGTCGATAAGATGGAGCATTGGCGGGACGTGGCGCAGTTTGGCAGCGCGCAGCGTTCGGGACGCTGAGGTCGCCGGTTCAAATCCGGCCGTCCCGACCAAACAAACCCTTCCTCACGAAGGGGAGGTCGAGCGAACTCCTCCGTCGCCTTTGAGATAGGAGTCGGTCGTTTGTCCAGAAGGGGGGCCTAGCCATCCATGGGGGGATCCATCCACACCGTCAAGCGCGAAATGCGCAGACGGTCCATGGCGAGCACCCGAAAATTGACCCCGTCCACGGCAGCCGTGTCGTCGGGACGGGGGATTCTGCCCGCAAGATGGAGGTACAGCCCGGCCACCGTATCGTAGGGACCGGAGGGAAGCGGCCGGTGAATCATCTCGGCAAGGTCCTCGACCGGCAGTCGCCCTTCGACCACCCATCGGCCGGGACCGGTGGGGAACGCCAGCGGCGCGGCGGGATCGTGCTCGTCCTGGATGCCCCCCACCAGTTCGGAGACCAAGTCCTTGGCCGTAACCACCCCTTCTACCCCGCCGTGCTCGTCAATCACCACGGCCAGGCTGATCCGGTTCCTCCGCATGACCATTACGGTGGAGAGGATCGGATAGCTCTCCGGAACCACCAGCGGACTGCGAATCAGCTTTCCGGGTGCGACGGTCTCATCGATGGTGGGATCCTGGTGTCGCAGCCAGTCTTTCACATAGAGAATCCCCACCAGGGCGTCGAGATCGCCCCCCGCCTCCACCACCGGGTAGCGGGAGTGACCGGTCCGAGCCACCTCTCTCCGGATCTGCTGGAAGTCGACCGGAGCCTCGAGGGAAATCACCTCCAACCGGGGGGTCATGACCTCCCGCACCGGGCGGTCCGCCAACTCGAAGAGCTTCTCGATAATCTCCCGCTCGGCGACATCGATCTCGCCTGCCTCGGCGCTGAGCTCGGCCAACGCCCGGATGTCTTCCTCGGTGGCAGGACTCAACCGGTCGGAACGCACGCCCAGAAGTCGCAGAAGACCGGTGCTGACCGCCGAGAATATCCTGGCGATCGGACCGAGCCCGCGAGAGACCACCCACAAGATGGGGGCCACCCTCCAGGCATATTTCTCCGGGTGCCGGGCAGCGATGGTCTTGGGGGTGATCTCGCCCACCACAAGGATGACTGCGGTCAGCACCCCGGTGGCCAACCATGGTCCCCACACCTCCCCCAGCCGGCGAGTGCCCAGCGTCGAAAGAAAGTCAACCGCCAGAATGGTGGCCAACGAAGCCGCCAGGATGTTCACAAAATTGTTGGCCACCAATAGCATGGCCAGGGTTTGCTCCAAGTCCTGGACCAGGAGAACTACCTTCTCTCCACTCTTTCCTTCCCGCGCCAACTGCGGGCCGCGTTCGCGGGGAAGGGCCAGAAGGGCTGTCTCCGAACCCGAAAAGAATCCTGATGCCACGATGCAGAAGGCAATCCCCACCGCCGCGGCGATATGGAACGAGGTCACGACGCCGGTTCGGACTCCATCCCGGAATAGGTCTTCCCGGCCACTTCGTCGAGCGTCGAGCGAAGTTGATGGGCCCCAAAGGGCTTCAGGACCCATCCCGCCGCTCCCGCCCGGCGGGCCAGAAAGGCGTCGGCCTGGCGATCCAAGAGCAGGATGACCGGAAGGGGCGCGGCGGAAAGCGCGGTTCTGGCTTCCCGGATCGCCCGGCAGATAGCCATGCCACCCATGCTTCCCACCTGCATGTCCACCACCGCCACCGACCCCGGCCCACCCGCGGCTATCTGCTCGACCGCCTGACGGGGGTCCTCGATCACGATTATCTCATAACGGGTATCATCGGTGGCCGACAATACGTCGTTGCGAACCCAGGGGGCTTCGGCAACCACAAAGATGCTGGTCATTTGCGATAAAAGAGTACCCGTTCCGGGCAGCGACCGTCTCCTCGTTACCGGGCCGGCTGCCGGACCCCCGCCGTGATCCCAAATAACCCTGTGCGGGCCACCCGGATTCTGGCCGGCGCAGCGGCGCTCTGGGCTCTCCTGATTCCCGCCTACTTCGCAGTGGCCAAGACTCCCCCCGCCACCATCGAACTGGTGGCCGTGGAAGGCGCCATCCATGACGCCACCGCTCGATTCATACTCGACGCCATCGACGATGCCGCCCGGTCCCGGTGGCCGGGCAATGAGAGTCAGGGGAGGGTGGAGCTTGTGATCCTGATGATCGACTCTCCGGGGGTGGTGGCCGATGCCGGACTCTTCGCAGAGCTTGGGGAGGTGGTCCGCAACCCGCCGCTGCCGCTCGGCGCTTGGGTTGGCCCCGCTCCGGCGGTGGCCTACGGAGGGGCTGCCCAACTGGTCTCTCTCGCCCCCATCCGCGCCGCAGCCCCGGGAGTTGAGATCGGCCATTGGCAGCCGACCCTGGTCGGGGAGGCGGCCGGCTCGCCGACCCTGGAAGGGTCCTACACCGGCGGCTCCGGGACTGTCAAGGTCGATGGGCCCGTCTCCGGGCTGATCGACCTGTCCTCCTCCCAGACCGCCTCGCCGCGCCAGCTCCTGCAACTTCTCGACAAGGCCACTGTTCAGATTGGTGGAGAGACGGTAACCCTCTCCACCACCCGTCCATTTACGGCCGAGGATGGCGCCGAGGGCGTGACAGTTCTTCAGACCGTGCTCCGCCGGCCCGGACTGTGGACGCAGTTGGTTGGATTGTCCACCCGACCCGAGGTGGCTTTCTTCTTCCTGATGGCCGGTCTGACGGTTGCGGTGTTCGAGTTCTTCGCGGTCGGTCCGGGAGTGGCGGCGGCCGTAGCAGCCATCTCCCTGGCGTTGGGAGCCTATGGACCGGCAACGCTTCCGCTCCGCTGGTGGGCGTTTGCGCTGATGCTGGGAGGAGTAGGGCTGCTTGCCCTCTCATATCAACGGGGAGGAGTGCTTCTCCTGTCCACCGCGGGCATGGGGGCGGTCGCGGTCTCAGGCGTCTATCTCTTCGACGGCGCCCCCCAGATCACCCTGGGGTGGGCCGGATGGGCCCTTACCGTGGCGGGTGTGGCCTTCTTCTTCCTCCTGGCCATGCCGACCGTGGCCCGGGTACGGTTCAGCGCCCCAGGACTGGGAAGAGAGGGCATGGTCGGCAAGCGCGGCAGCGCCGTCACCGACCTCGGCCCCGACGGAGTGGTGGAGGTTGAAGGAGGGAGATGGAAGGCAACCTCTCACCGGGCAGCGGCCGTCGGGGCGGGGGATCCGATCGAGGTGGTGGGCGTGGAGGGGGATACGTTGGAAGTGGGGCCGACGGAGATTTCTTAGAGAAATTTCTTGACATCGGCCGATCCGGGGCCTATGTTCTACATTTTGAGCGGAAGCGGCATGGAGGTTCAGATGGCGGGCATGGGCACCAACTGGCAGGGGCAGGCCCTGTGCAAGGGAGTCAGATCAAGCCTCTTCTTCCCACCCAGCACTTCGGAGAAGAAGGACGAGAAGGAGCGGCGTGAGAGCCGCGCCAAAGCCATCTGTGGACGGTGCAGGGTCATAGTGCCCTGTCGGCAGTACGCCCTGGCCCTCAAAGAGCCCTACGGCATATGGGGTGGGCTCAACGAGTCGGAGCGCAACCTGATCCTGGCCCGGATCGCAAGCTAGCCGGAAGAGCACATGGTTTCCTTCAGTGACTTGAACTGGCTGGCGATCTTGGTGGCTGCCGTGGCGTTCTTCGCAGCGGGGGCACTGTGGTACCAGCCGAAGATTCTGGGTAACAGATGGATTAAGGCTGCCGGTGTAGACCCGTCGAAGGCCTCGCCCAATCCGGGGATCTTCGTAGGGACGTTGGTCGCTTACTTCGTTATGGCGACGGTTCTGGCCGTGATCGCCCGGGGTGTCGGCGCATCTTCCGTGGGCGAAGGCCTGGTTCTAGGACTGCTCACCGGCGTAGCGTTCGTAGGGGCCCAGGCTTGGGTCAATGCGGCATTCGAAGGTCGATCAAACGATCTGGTGCTGGTGAATGGAGGGCTGGGCATCCTCGGTCATGTAATCATGGCGATAATTGTCACGATTTGGACGTGAGCAACCTCCGGGTAATGCCGGAAGCCCACCCACCGGCAAAGTGCTGAGGCCGGTGGCGCTGCGACCGCTCCAAGTGGCAGCCGGATCAATCTCCCACCCGCTCCGCCAAATGGCGTAAGTCACCCCGGCGGCGGGTTATGCCTTGGCGGTCGGTCCATTCCAGGAAGGGGACTGCGTACTTGCGGGACAGTCCCGCCGCCTCCCTGAAAGCGCTGACGGTAAAGGGCTGGGAGAGGTTCCCGGCGGTTTGCACCAATGTCTCCACCTGCTCGGGGAGATAGCAGATCGAAGGGCTGACCCTCACCATCAGGCCGGCCCGCTGGAGGGCATGAGCCAGGTCCTCGTCCAAGCCGAGCGACGCCGGATCGGGCGTCAGCAGGCCTCCCTCCGACAGCCGCCGGCGAGCTTTCATCCAGGCCGGCGCCTCGGCGGGATCGAGATCCCCCTGGGCCTCCGGATCACGTACCACCGTCCCCTCCGCCAGGATCCTCGGGTGGGAGTCGGCCAGCTTGACCAGCAGGGCCTGTCCAATCCCCAACTCCGATGCGGCGCTGGCCGTCGGCACACCCATCTGGAAGGGGTTCTCCCGGTGATGTCGCTCCACGATGGTCTCCAACCTGGCCTGGAGCGACTCGGCCAACCGGTCCGAGATCACCATGCCGGCCGCTTTCATGCCCCGGCGGGGGACGCCACCCCGGGTGTGCGCCGCCAGTTGGTCCAGCGACGCCTGTCCGCGCACCTCCAGGAGGCCCTCGGCCTGACGGTGGGGCGGGGAACCGACCAGGGTTGCCAACCGGGCTCCGGCCACAAGACGCCTCGCCATGGTGGGAGGAGCCTCAGGATCCACTATCCGACCGCCTCCCACCACCATACGCCGTCCCGTCTCGCGCAGGATGAACCTGTCTCCCATCACCAGTCCGAGGGGCTCAGCCGGTTGAAGGTGGGCAAGCACCGGACCCGGACTCTTTTCCAGGGGTGTGAACCGGACCGGCCATGCGCCGCTTCCGACATGCAGGTGATAAGCCCCCTTGCGGGGCAACCCCCCCACTACGTAGCGGGCCGGATGCACCATCGCCAAAGCCGAGTCGGTATACCGCCACTGCCCCGGCGCGGTGAGCATGCTCCCCCTTTCGGGTGTGTGGCGACCGAGACCGGTGAGATTGGCCGCCACTCTCCATCCCGGACCGACTCGGGGCAGCGCCTCCCCGTGG
>JAPPKR010000237.1 GCA_028819835.1 bacterium
GACTGTGCCGTGAGAGGACATTGAGAATCGCTCGCTCGGACCGGTGGTCCACCTCGGTGACCGGATCGGAGTCACCCTTGAAGAAGACATCCATCGGCTGGTTCAAAGCTGCGGCAACCAACTTCGCACCCGCCCGGGCCGCCGCCAAAGCCGTTTCCAGGTCGGAGATGCTGGAGAGCCTGGGAGGAACTTGTGTCACACCCTCTTCGCTAGTGTTCATCGCCTATGGTGATGCTAACCCCTGAACCAGAGTTGGAGTTTCGCCGCCGCTGGTACGAGGCGCATGTGCACCATTGGCAAAGATTGTTTGAGAACGCTAACGATAAGGTGGGCTGGCAGGAGACCATCCAAACTCATGCACCTGAGGGTCTGGAGATTCTTGGCGATTTTCAACGGACGCTCGATCTCGGCCGTTTTCAATCGGAGACTCAGCGCTGGTCTGCCAGTGCAGAAATGAAACCCATCTTCGGCGGAGTTTCAGGACAAATGCTCATCAACCAAATCCCCAAATATGCTCCCGACCATTTGTTGGCAGCTCAGATTCTCTCCGAGACCCTATCCCCACCGCCAAGCGACGCCGAAGCAGTGCAGAAGATCGAGCATTTAGCAGAATTTGTGAAGAGCATCAAGGTGGGCCCGCATCCCGCACCAGGGAATGTGCCCCTTTGCCTGTCATTCTTTTGGCGGCTAGCCGATCCTTCTCACCCTGTTGCCTGGCCTAGCGCTTTGCGGTTTTGTGAGATATTCACGGGACAGGCCTTTCCAAAACATCCTCCAGAGCGCTATGCGCTTTATGTCCAATCGGTTAGAGAGCTAGACGGTGATTTGACCCGATACGAGAGAGTAGCTGAATGGTGGGCTCGGGAGAAGGTGCTGCTCGTAGAACCTGTGGTGGAGCGAAGCGAATTTGGATGGCGTTTCGATGAGAACAGGGTCGATGATATTCGCCAGAATGCGCGGGTGTTGCAGGGGATAGCCAGCTACTGGGGGGAGGTTCTCAAACAGGAGTTGGAGGAGTTGTTAGGTATGGACTTCGTGCATTCAGGCCTCCCTCTTGAATGGGCACAGGGCAGGCCTCGCTCGGATATGTACGTTCGGTTCGGCACAGGAAAAACCACCCCAAACCTACGAATCGGAGTGGACCGGGACGGCTTGTCTATTGGGGTGGGTTCTGGCCTTGGGCGGGCAGGCTGGGTGGGCCACGCTGTCGGGTTGATGCGACAATGGAAGGTCGAAGGCTGTGAGGTGATCAGCACCCGCAATTCCAAATTGGAGACAGACCACGAGTTCGGGTGGAGACCAGACCAGGTCATGTACGGGCGGTATTGGAGTAAGAGTCACCTTCCGGCGGATCTTCGTGCTGTGGTCACTGAGACCGCTTTGAAGCTTCGTGACTGCTTAGCGGAGTTGACTGAGCAGTACGCCGCATTTGACTGGACCGAGAATCCTAAACCTCCCAACGGGGGAGGCGAGACGGGGCCGGGTGGGTTGGCAGTTCCGCTTGACAATCTGGCGGAGGAGCTTTTGATCGAACGGGACTTCTTAGATGAAATAGAGAAGTTGCTGAATGACAAAGGGCAGGTGGTCTTTTATGGTCCGCCCGGGACTGGCAAGACGTACTTAGCTAAGAAGCTGGCGGAGTACTTGGCACCCAACAGTGGCCAGCGTGCATTTGTGCAGTTCCATCCTTCCATGTCTTATGAAGACTTCTTTGAGGGGTACCGGCCCTACACCAGTGGGGATGGCTCGATGACCTATCGGCTTACCTCCGGTCCCTTACGAACTATCGCTGGGCGGGCAGCGGAGGACCCCGAGAAGCTTCACATCATGATCATCGACGAAATCAATCGGGCCAATCTTCCCAGAGTGCTGGGCGAGCTTTTGTTTCTGCTCGAATACCGGAAGGAGACAGTTCTGCCGCTCTACCGGCCGGACGAACCGTTCCAGCTACCAAAGAATCTTTGGTTGATCGGGACCATGAACACTGCTGACCGATCCATAGCGCTGGTCGACGCCGCCCTGCGCAGGCGCTTCCACTTCGTGCCTTTCTTTCCCCATCACGGTCTGGTGGAAGGGCTGCTGGAGCGTTGGCTGGACAAAAAGCGGGAGTCCCCCTGGGTGGGGAAGCTGGTGGCCGAGGTGAATAAACAGCTCACGGAGGCATTGGGCGGGCCGCACCTGCAGCTTGGGCACAGTCACTTCATAAAGGAGGGGATCAGTGATCTCAAGACTGGGAAGTTCGAAATGGTCTGGAAATACACTGTCGAGCCCTTCATCGAGGAACAGTTCTTTGATGACCTGAACCGAATCGAGACTTTTCGGTTCGGCAGGGTTCTTCGGGATCATGGTCCCAGTCAAGATGGCCTTCCCGAGGGCGACCAGACCGCTCACGCGGAGTGATGGCCGAACCGCTGCGGTTGTCCGAGTACGAGACTGGCCGTGTCCGATTGTCTCGGTCCCAAGCCAGGGCCTTCATCGACACCGGTTTCGTGGAGGTATCTCCTGACGGCGAACCGGGGTGGTGGCAGGTAACCGCTAGCCATCATGTGGGGACATTGGTCGTAGATGATCTGCGCATCTACATCAAACCGAAGATCAAACTGGAGAACCTCTTCCTTCTCTTGTCTGTGGGTTTGCAAGAGGGGGACTGGATGCGGTCGGCTACCCGGTACGCCACTGACGCAGATCTGCTCCCGGCGGTGATCTCATTCTTCACTAGTCAGGTGGATAGAACTCTGGCCAAGGGAATCTACCGCTCCTACCGGGAGGAAAAGGATCGCCTGCACACCGTGCGGGGTCGGATCGACATCCCCACCCAGATCACCCGGGCCGGGGTTATCCATCCCGTGGACTGCCGGTTCGTTGAATACACGGTGGACGTAGCGGAAAACCGCTATTTGAAGGCGGCGGTGCGCAGAGCCCTTAGGGTCCGGCAAGTACTGCCGGGGGACCGGCGACGGCTCTTGCGTACTCTGGTGGCTCTGGAAGAGGCGAAAGACGTGGCGGTCCGACCCGAGAGCATTGATCGGATCGGTTTCAACCGTCTCAACGATCACTACCAGCCGACCTTGCGCCTGGCCAGGTTGCTGTTGGAGAATCTGACTCTGAAGGACGATCCAGGCGAAACCCAGGCAACCTCATTCATGGTCGATATGAATCTGCTGTTTGAGCGATATGTCACCAATAGGCTTGAAGAGGCACTTCGAAGCCGTTTGGAAGTTAAGGATCAATATGGAACCCATCTAGATTGGGCGGGAAGGGTACACATTCGTCCTGACCTGGTGTTTAGCCGCCGGGGAGACGTCACCTTCGTTGCTGATCTCAAGTACAGAGTGGTGGGCAATCGCTGGGGCTCAATGACATCCGATCTGTATCAGATCTTGGCTTACGCAACAGCTCTTGATCTCCCGGAAGGGGTTCTCATTTATTGCCGAGATCTGGATTCTGATGGTTTTCGGTGTAATGCAGTCACCGTGCGCCATTCCAGCAAGGTTCTGCACGTTTGGGGAGTGGATATGTCGGGGCCACCTAGCAAGGTAGAGGGCGAAATTCAGGTCTTAGCGGACTGGATCGCCGATCGGGCGAATCGGGCAGTTCCGCCGCTTAGCCCGGTGGTTTCGGTCGCCTCTTAGCGTTTGCGGGGGAGGTCGGCGGCTTTCAGGGTTGAACCTTGGGCGTCGAGGATGCCGATCTTGGTGCCAATGGTGGCGGGGCTGGCTGCGAACAGGTCGGCTCGGTTGATCACCAGGAACCGGTAGGTCATCAAGGGTCTCAGCCGCTTCACCACCTTCTTGATCTGCTTGTGGTCTTCGGCGATGCCCAACGCCCCCTTGGAGCAGACCAGGTCGGCCGTCCCGGAGGGGTCGGGTTCGGCCGCCAGATTCTCGATCATCGCTTGCTTGAGTTCTTCGTGTGTCAAGCGGGACATTTCTCACCTGCCGGGGGTCGTCTCGTGCCTCTCCCGATCATATACGGCCCGACTGGCTCGCCGGCGATGCCAGGCGGTTCTCCAGCATCTTCAGCAAAGGCTGCTCCTCGGCGCTCAGTCCCACCACCGACCGCCACCCCGACCCTGAAAGAGCATCCCGTAACTCCTCCGAACCGGGTACTTCGGGGTCATTCACCGAAAGCCCGGCCGCGATCGCCTCGCACAGGGCGTCCACCGGCAGGCCCCGGCGGACGGCTTCTCTTGCCGGTCCCACCAGGCGCTCGGTGGGGCCGAGTTTTGTGAGCGGGTTCCTAGCCACCCTCCGGATGGGATCGACCAGGGTGGTGGTCTCGAAGCGTTCCAGGTTGTACCGCCCGTACCCGGCCAGTTCGTTTTGCTGCCAATCGGGCGATTCGGCGGAAAGCACTGCCGCCATCGTCTCGGTGATCTCATCCAGGCGTTCCCGGATGATTGGATCGGAGACCGCCTCCGCCACCGTCTCATGGCCCTTACGCAGTCCGATAAACGCTGCGGCGGCATGGAGTCCGTTCACCAGCCAGAGCTTTCTCTTCCGGTGCAGTGCCAGGTTGTCGACCAGTGTGAACCCTGCAATCCCGGGGTCTTCACCTAGCCACCCCTCCCGTGAGACCTTGAAATCGAATCGCGCCTCCACTTCCACGGACAGGTCGTCCCCGCTGCCGCCGGGGACCATCCGGTCCACCAGTGTCTCGGGAAATCCCACTCCGGCGGACGATTCTCCCAGGAGGCTCTCCACGTGCTTGCGCAGCGCCCCGCTGTTGGGGTCGGCGTTCTCGCATGCAAGCACGTTTCGGATGCGGGAGTCGCCTCTGGACAGGGCGGCGGCGACAACGGGCGCCACCCGAGACAGGATTCCCACTCCCACCGCGGTGCAAACCACCTCCGCTTGGGATGCTTCCTCGGCGGCCCGATCGGCGTCGGTGCTGTTCACGCCGCGTACGCCGCGGATCAGTCGGGTAGATCGATTACCGTTTCCCACCTCGATAACCCGGTATTCGCCCTCGCGGTTCAACAGGTCCACCAGGGGGGCGGAGACGTCCAGGAAGACCACCTCCCAGCCCGCCCGTCCGAACAACCATCCCAAGAGCCCCCTCCCGATGTTCCCAGCGCCGAAGACGGCGACCCGCCGTCTGGTCATTCAGGCTCGGCGGCCAGGGTGTTCCGGACGAACTCGGAGTCGGTCGTGACCGCCAGTCGATTGCACAGATCCTCGTCGTCCAGCACTTCGGCCAGATGCGACATCACCGCCAGGTGCTCCTCGCCCACCGCGGCCAGGCCGAACACCAGGAAGGCCCGGTCGTCCTCGTCTCCCCAGGGGATCCCGGCGGGGTACTGGGCCAGCACCAGGGAGGTGCGCTTGATCAGACCGCGATCCTCGTAGGTGCAGTGGGGGAGGGCGATCCCGTTGCCCAGGAAGGTCGAGATCACTTCCTCGCGTGCCCGCATCGAGTCCCCGTAGCCGGCTTCCACGGCTCCCACATCGAACAACATTCCGGCCACCCGGTCGATGGCCTCGCTCTGGGTTTGGGCCTCCTCGCCCAGCGTGATGGCCTCGATGGAGGTGACCGACTTCTCGGCCATGTCCGTCTAGATCCCGACCACGTCCCCGCCGGCCGAGAGGGTATTCACCAACTGGGTCAGGGCGGGATCGTTGAGAAAGGTGCGGAAGGGCACCACCGCTGCGTGGGGCGCCACCTGCTTGACCCGGGCGGACAGTCCCTGGTGGGTCACCACGACATCGGCGGCTCCCGGTATGTCATGCACCGGGGAGTGGGTGACCTTGATGTTGAGCTTGGCCTTCTTGACCTTCTTCTTGAGAGCATTGGTGACCATCAGACTGGAACCCATCCCAGCCTCACAGGCCAGGACGATCCACTGGACATCCGCTGCTGCCTTTACAACTGAACTCATGTTGCGAACCTCCGGAAAAGAGAGTGGGGAGAGCCTCCTAGCAGGAGACTCTCCCCACTTTATACGAGAGGG
>JAPPKR010000232.1 GCA_028819835.1 bacterium
GGATCGTGACCGCGGTCAGCATGCCCAGCTGTCTCATCGGATCGAGCGGCGCGAAAAGGAGGACGAGGAGCCCGATGGCCGTGGTGAGAGCGCTGGCCAGCAGCGCCCCGCCGGTGGTGGTCATGGCCCGCTGCATGGCGTGGCGGATCCGGCGCGACTCCTGTTCCTCCTCCAGGAACCGATGGGTGAGGTGGATGGTGTAATCGACCCCGATGCCGATGGTGAGGGCGGTGATCAGGGCCGTCACCATGTTGTAAGAGATCCCCATCACCCACATCGCCCCCAGCACCCAGACCAGGGCCACGGCGATGGGGGCGATGGTGATCAGCCCCAGGGCCGGACGGAACTCGGTGACGCCGAAGAAGAGCACCAGGATCAGCAGCGCGGCCAGGGTGGTAAGGCCCACACTGACCACCTGGCTGGCGGTCAACTCCTCTGTCACCAGGGCGATCAGGGAGTCGCCGCCGGTGATGGTGATCTCAGAACTGTCTCCTCCCCACAGCGCCTCTAGCTCGGCGATCAACTCCCGGGAAGCCTCGACGCCTTCCACCGTGACCGGTACCTGGAGGATGGTGCGGTCCGGGCCCCCGGATCGGAAGTCCACCACCCTGGCGAAGCCGACCGGATCGGCCCCTTCCAGAAGCGTCCAGGCGGCCCGCACCTCCTCGTCGGGAGCGAAGACATCGAGGTCCAGGTCGGCGTAGGCGGCCGCGAAGGACGGATCGTATCTGTCGCCCGGCGCCCCGCTGTCGCTGATCCAGTCCACCAGCAGGGTGCCCGCCGACGCCAGAGGTGGACCGGCGACACCCTCCGGCCGGCGCCGGGGATCGGCGAGGGTGGTGTAGAAGTCGAACAAGTCGCGGAGGGACCGGACGGTGGCCAGGTCGGCCTCAATCAGGATGGTCATCGTGGAGGCGCCCCCGTCGAAGTTCTCCTCCAGGAACTCTATGTTCTTCTCGGTCTCGGAGCCGCGGGGCACGAAGTCCTTGAGGGCAAAGGTGGTGTCGAGACCGGTGGAGGCGACCGCGGCCAGGATCGTCACCACGATGGCGCCGCCCAGGATGGGCAGCGGGCGGCGTACGACGGTGTTCGCCACCCGGGAGAGGACCGCTCCGGCGCCCGGTATCGTCTCGGCCACCGGCCTGACCGCCAGGCCCCGTCCTTTGCGCAGGTTCCGGCTGTCGAGCACCAGCCGCGCGGCGGGCACGAAGGTAGTCATCACGATCCAACCCGAGAGGACGCCGATGCCGGCCACCAGCCCGAAGTCGGCCACCGGCTCGAACTTGCTGGTCAGGTTGGTGAGGAAACTCACCGCGGTGGTGGCCGCCGCCAGCATGACCGGAAGCCCCGAGGACCGAACGGCCTCCCCGGCTGCCAACCGGGGAGAATCCCCACTCGCACGGCCTCCTGATGCCAACGCCTCCCGGTAGCGCCCGGTGATCTGCAAGGCATAGTCCACGCACAGGCCGATCAAAAGGACCGGCACCAGAACGATCATGATGTTCTCCGGATCCACCAGGCCGGCCCCGCCGGGCGATAGCCACGCCTGGGCGCCGAACGTCCAGAGGATGGTGAGCAGGAGCCCCGCGATGGCCAGGGCCACGTCCGAGGCGGTGCGGTAGAAGACGGCCAGCAGCACGATGATCACCACCAGTGCGATGCCCATCAGGAGGAACAGGCTCGACTGGCGGGCCTGCCTTCCCTCGGTGTTGCTGTTCGCCTTGGTGATCGCAGACACCGCCAACGGTGCCAGGTCGGACGAGTCGGTGATCTCGTGGGCGCGCAGTTGGGCGGCCTGCAGCCCCAAGGGGTCACCGGCCTCGTTGAGAGTCACCAGAGAGAGTCCGGCGACAGGTGTACCGGATGCGTCTCGAGGGACGAAACGCTCCAGACCGGCATTGGCTTCGGCGAACTCGGGCACCCGGACCGCTCGCGCCAGGACCGTTTCCAGTTCGGCGTCGGAGACCGTGGCCAGGTCCAGCCCTCCCGCGGCCAGGAGACGCTCTGTTATCGGAACGTAACCGGCCAGCGGATCGTCGACGACGAACGGTTCGACCATCGGATCGCTGACGATCCTGGCCAGCAGGTCGCTGACCTGCCGGAGAGAAGTGGCAGAGAGAACATCTCCCCTGGCCAGGACCTGGACGATCTCCACACCCGCGGAAGCCGGAAAGCTCTCCCGGACGGCGGAGGATGCTTCAGCCAGTTCGCTCTCGACAGGCAGGAAAGAAGCGGTGGCGTCGATGGGCGCCGGTGGAACGTCCTGCACGGCAAACCCGGCAAGCAGCGCCGCGGTGATGGCAAGGACCGCCGCCAGGACCTGCTTGGGCGCTCTCTGGATGCCGCGGGCCTGCCATCGGAACATCGCGATCCTCAGAGGCGTTTCATGGCCGAAGAGCCCGGACGGGTCCCGCCGGCGTCTATCGCACTCGACATCTTCCTACCTTAACAGGGGGGAGCCTCCGTAGACCCGAAGGATCCGGCCGTCATCCGAGACTCGGCAACACCGCGGGCCGCGCCTTGAACCGGTCAGGCGATCCGGCCGTCGCTCGTCTCCACCAGGATGGTGACCGGGCCGTCGTTGGTAAGGGAGACCTCCATCATGGCGCCGAACCTTCCCGTGGCCACCGGCACCCCCCTCCCCCGCAGTTCAGCCGCCACCTCATCCACCAATCGCTCCGCCGGTTCGGGCCGCGCCGCCCGCACGAAAGACGGGCGGCGACCCTTCCGAAGGTCACCGTACAGAGTGAATTGGCTGACCACCAGCGCCGCTCCCCCCGTATCCGCCACGGACAGGTTCATCTTCCCATCGGAATCCGAGAAGATCCGGAGGCCTGCGATTTTTTGGGCCAGGGCGCGGGCATCCTCCGGCGTATCCTCATGGGTGGCGCCCACCAGGACCAGGAGGCCACCGGCGATCTCGCCCACCGTCTCCCCATCCACCACCACCCGCGCCGAGGAGACTCTTTGCACCACTGCCCGCATCTCCGCCATGATGGTAGAAGGCTCTCCCGTGTGATGAATCGGCCCCACTTCTCTCCCGGCGGGCATCACCGATGAGCGCCCCCAAAGACCTGGTGGGAAGGCTCAGCAGGAGGAGGTGCCCCGGCGCTTTCGCGAACCTGGGAGGCCAGCCACCCACAACCAACCGGAACGCTCCGCCGCTTCGCCGCTGGAAAGCGACATGGGAAGCGCTCTCCACCGAGTTGATCGGTGGACGCCCCGCCACCCGGTCGGAGGACTCCTTCGACCCGGTGCAGGCGGCAATCGTGGCCGCCCAGATCAAGAGAGCCAAGCCCCTCCTACCTGCCCGTGATCGGGAAGAATTCGACCTCGACTGGCCCCGTCTGAGCCATCCTATGGGCCATGAGGAGTTGGAGGTCTTCTTTCAGTTCGTCCACGCAGACTCGGACGGGTTCCTCAAGATGTACCGGTTGAAGACAGCCCAGATCAGGGAGGGAGAGGAGTTCGTCTCCGCCCCCGAAGAGATCGCCACCGTGGTCTCCGACCCTCGCTTCCCCGGCTCGTTGGAGGCCTATGAGATAAGGACGGCCGACGGTGAGGTGATCCGCCTGGAGATGGAACCGACCCGAGCCAAGGAGACGCTGACGCAACTGGAAAGCGACTACCAGGCCATGGTGGGAGCCGATCCGGACGACATTCACCCTGGCTTCCACTGTTCGATGTGCGACGTGGCCGACCTGTGCAGGACGTTTCCGGCCATCGATCCGTCAATGGAGACAGTCGCCCCAGACAGAAGGCGCCGACTGCCCTCGGCATACCGGCTGATGCTCTCCAAATCCCGGCTCGAGGACATGGATCTCTGCCAAAGGAGAGCCGCCTGGAGAGCCTGGTTCTCCATCCCCGCCGATCTCGATCACCAGGCCCGCGAGACCTCTCCGGGCCTGGCAGTTGGGAGCAGGTTCCACCGCCTGATGGCCGATGCGCTCCTGTCGGATGATCCGGGTTCGTACTTCCTTGGCGATCCCGAGATGGAGCCTCTATACCTCCAGCATCAGAACCTTCCATGCGCCGCTCCCGTCCGCGTCAAGGCAACCGAGTTTCCACTGGGGTTCACCGTCCGGTTCCGGGTCGAGGGCCACAGTGTCTCGGTGGTTTCCTACGGCCTGGCGGACGCGGTGGGACGGGAACCCGACGGCACACCGGCCGCCATCGACCACAAGACCGGCCTTTCGGGAGGGTCCAATCCTCACGAGACGGAAATCTATGCCCTCGGGGCGCTACTCCGGTTTCCCAACTCCCCTGCCGTCGCCACTCACACCCACCATCTCGCCGCCGGAAGGGACCCGGTCTGTGAACGAGTGGCCTGGGAACGGGGCCGGATCGGTGAGGTGGCGTCGCGGTTGGGGAGCCTGGCGGGGGCCGCCGCCCGGTGGGACCCCCTCGACGCCACCTCACCTCCTTTCCGCGTGGGCGAGTGGTGCGGCACTTGCCCCTTCGAGCAGAGGTGCATCTCCTACCGCTGAATCCAACCACTCAAGCCGTGCGGTCGGCCCGCTCTCGTTGGCGCATTGGCGGCCGATTCCTCAGCCTGATACACCTGCCATTTGAATCTCGGTGGGCTCCGCGCAGCAGAACCAGGACTCGGTAAGTCCGGGGACCGACTCTTCCCAATCCACCTCACCCACCGAGGGGGGCGGTTTGCCGATTGCCCGGCGCGCCGCCGACCACTGGGCGTGGAGGGTGTTCCGGACATCCATCTCACCCCGACTCCCCTCCTCGGCCAGGGCCAGCACTCTCCGCTGCAACTCGTCGACGGCGGGACGCGGGGACTGCCAGGTGTAGGTGAGAGTGCCGAAGTCGTAGGGGCCCAGGATCTGGCGGCGGGCACCGGGAATGGAAAGCACCAGCGAACCCTCGGGAACCAGGAGACGTATCCCCATTTGCACCGGGTCGGTGGCTCCCATCAGGCCCTGGTCGGCGATGAAGGAAAAGATTTCGTCCAGGTCTGAGAGTTCCGTCCAAGGGGTGAAGGGAAGCCAGGAGGGGCGGACCACGAGTCCCGCCTCTCTCAAG
Source organism: bacterium (assembly GCA_028819835.1). The sequence continues at coordinate 5,038 of JAPPKR010000232.1, forward strand.
ACCGTCACCGCCTGGGGCAACTCCGAGACCGTGTGGCCCTTGTCAAGATACTCCAGCACCCGATCATTGACCGTCTCGAAGGCCGACACCACGAACAGCACGTTGCGCTTCGCCATCTCCACCCAGATCGAACTGTGGGCGAGGATGTGCTCAACCTTAACTGTCAAGTCGAAGGTCAGATCAGGAAACTCCGAGTGCGCAGCTTCAATCAGGCGACGGGCGTGCGCCGGCCCGTTGAGAAAGTCGGGGTCCCCGAAGGTGATGTGCTCGGCTCCGTTCTCGGTCAGCCATTGCAGGTCCGCCAGGATGCTCTGGAGGTCGACGATCCGGTACCGGCCGTCGTATACGGCCGGCAGGGGGCAGTGCCGGCACCGATGGCGGCATCCCCTGCTCCCTTCCACGTAACCGACCAGTCTCCTGGTCCCCCCATGGTTCATGCAGGCGTAGCGGTCCAGAGCAGGCAAGAGGCCGCGTGCAGGTACCAGAGATGAGGAACGAACCGTAGAGATGCTGATCGGGACTGCCCCCTCCAGAGACCTACCTGCCAACCTCCCGACCCAGTCGACCAACTCCGCGGTGTATTCCCCGGCTATCGCCCGGTCTGCCACCTCGCCCACCACGCGGTCGGAAGCCGCAGCCGCGTAAAGCCCGTAGAAGGCGATGGCCAACCCGGGACGGGCAGTCCTTATCCGGCGAGCGGTCTCGACACCGAGTCGCATAGCGGTGTGCATCGGCACGGAGATTCCGACCACATCCGCCCACGCCACCTTAGCGTCGTCCCACTCCTCCACCGCCAAATCCATCGCCTGCACCGAGTGTCCTGCGGACAGGAGTGCGGCGGCCGGCCATGCCACATGCAGTGGCTGGTGACCCAATTCATAGGTGGAGATCAGCAGTACCCGCAGGGTGG
>JAPPKR010000196.1 GCA_028819835.1 bacterium
GGACGAGCCCGAGGAGATGGACGAACCGGAAGAAATGGATGAGCCCGAGGAGATGGATGAGCCCGAGGAGATGGACGAGCCCGAGGAGATGCCGATGGCCGCCACCTACCGGCTGGGTATTTTCTCCGCTCCCACGACCGACAACCCGTGGGCGGCTCTCGATACCGAGGCCGAGATCTGGAACCAGTATGTGATTCCCGGCCAGATCTCGCTCTACACCTATCAGGGTCCAACCTACACGGTGGTTCCGGCTTTGGCGGCCGACCCCAGCCCACCGCAAGTCGAGGCTGATGGTGACGCTTACTCTGTTACCGTGAACCTGCGCTCGGGCGTCACGTGGTCGGATGGTTCTCCCATCACAGCCAATGACGCGGTGTTCACTTTCAACACCATCAAGAAATACAACGGTCTGGGAGGCAACTTCCCCAGCATCTGGCCGTTGGCCCGCGACGATGACCCTGCCACCGAGGAAGACGAGTCTTCGCAGGGCGTGTCGTCGGTGGAGGCCCTTGACGACTTGACTGTCAAGATCACCTTCAACTACGAGCCGGGCTTGGCCATCTGGCCGCTTTCAGTTGGTTTGGCCTCCATCTACAACGAGGCCTTCTGGGGAGCGATCGTTGATGCTTCTGACGACCTTGAGACCCTCTATGCCGCTTCCGGCCTGGGGGCTCCCAACGCATCTGCCTTCGACTCCGCCGAGTGGGAACCGGGTGCTTTCTGGCGTAACGTGGCTCTGGCAGACTATTGGGACGCCGGTAGCCAGTACACGGTTTACAGTTCCGGAGCGGTGGAGTACATCTCGGCCGCCGGCACCGAAAACTGGGGCGGCGATCCCGGTGGAGATGTTGTTGCCGACTACACCGAAGGCCCCTTCATCTCCGAGAGCATCTATTCCATCTACACCGATCAGAACGCCGCAGTCCTGGCGCTCACCGAGGGTGAGGTGGACTTCCTGCTGAACCCGCTCGGTCTGCAGTCGGGTCTTCGCAATGAGATCCTGGCCGCCCCCAACCTGGAGGTGGCGGTCAACGAGCAGAACGGCTTCCGGTACATGGCCTACAACACCCGGAAGTTCCCGATGAGCGAAGCCCCGTTCCGCCGGGCCCTGGCCTGCATGGTCGACAAGGACTTCATGGCCAACACGGTGCTGGGCGGTACCGCCATCTCGCTCAACTCGCTGGTGCCTCCGGGTAACGCCTATTGGTACAACCCCAACCTCAGCGCTCCGTGCGCCGGGCAGACCACCCAGGAGAGGGTGGCGTCGGCCGTGCAGACCCTGAAGGACGCGGGCTGGACATGGGATGTTGAACCTGCCTGGGACGAGGGAAACCGGGACGTGATTCCCAAGGGTGAGGGCCTGCGCGGCCCCGGCGGGGAGACCATCCCACCGCTCACCCTGCTCTCTCCCGGACCCGGCTACGACCCGATGCGGGCCACCTACTCGTTGTTCATCGAGGAGTGGGCCACCGACCTGGGTATCCCGCTTCAGGCCGAGCCAACCGGATTCTCGGTGATCGTGGACAAGGTGTTCGTGGGTGACCCGCTGCTCTGGGACATTTACATCCTGGGGTGGGGTCTGACCCCGTTCCCGGATCACGTGTTCGATTTCTTCCGTTCCTCGGCCGACTCGGCTGTGGGCGGTTTCAACACTCCCGGGTACTCGAATCCCGAGTTCGATGCGTTGGCAGACCAGTTCGATAGGGCCAAGACGCTGGCGGAGGCGCGTGACCTGATCCATCAGGCCGACGCCATTGTCGCGGAGGACCTGCCTTACGTGGTGCTGTTCACCACGCCTCTCATCGAGGCTTACTCGAACTCGCTGACCTTCCCGTACACGACGATCCTCGACGGTTTGCAAAACGTCGGTGCGTTGACGGCAGTCGTCAACATCAGCTGATCGTCACCACAACGTGGCAGTGGGGAGCCGTCTCTTTCGACGGCGGCTCCCCACTGTCACGGCACGAGATAAGGAGCAGGAAGTTGAAGGAGTAGGAACGTGGTCCGATATGTGACGCGCCGGTTGATCCAGATGGCGTTCCTGTTTCTGGTCTTCTTGACGGTGACGTGGTTTCTGCTTTACATCCTTCCCGGCGACTCCGTCGCGCTGAAGTATGCGGGAAACCCCAACATCCCACCCGAGGCCAGAGAAGTTGCGCTTGAGCGGCTGGGTCTTGACAAACCGGTGCTGATCCAGTTCCGCGACTACATGTTCAACTTCTTCCAGGGCGATCTGGGAGTCTCCTTCAATCAATACCCGCGGCCGGTCATCGACATCATCGGGGAGCGTCTGCCTCGCACCCTGGTCCTGTTCCTGGCTGCCCTGGTCACCTACTACTGGGCCGGTTTTCTGGCCGGAAAGTACCTGGCGTGGCGTCGGGGGAACCGAGGAGAGATGTTGGTGACGATCGGGGGGGTGGGGCTCTATTCGATGTTCCTGCCATGGTTCGCCTTCATGATGATCTGGTTGTTCAGCGTCCTGTTGGATTGGCTGCCCCTCTCGAAATTCCTGGATCCGGAGCAATGGCGAGATGCCCCCTTTAGGGCAAATCAGGTGTTCATGCGTCTCTTTTGGGTGACCTTGATCGCATCTGTCGCCGTGTTCGTGGCGGGTTTCCTTGCCCGGCGGACCAGAGATCGGCGCTTGGGACGGATCCTGCGATGGGGGGGCGGCGCACTGGGGGTGGGTGGCTTTTTCTACTACTGGTTCGGGGCGGATTCCGGACAGGCCATGCGCGTCTACGCCGGAGACATCGGATTCCACATGATCCTGCCGGTGCTGGTGCTGACCCTCATCAACTTTGCAGGAGTGATGCTCCTGACCCGCAGCTCCATGCTGGAAACGCTGCGGGAGGACTACATACTCACCGCCCGGGCCAAGGGATTGCCGGAAGGAGTGATCCGGGATCGCCACGCGGCGCGGACCGCGCTCCTGCCGGTGGCCACCTCGTTGGTCCTGGCGGTGGCCACCGTGATCGATGGGGGGGTGATCACCGAGGCGGTGTTCTCCTGGCCGGGCATGGGGGAGATCCTGGTCTCGTCGGTGCTGTCAGAGGACATACCCCTGGCGGTGGGAGCGTTTTCATTCATCGGAATACTGGCTCTGATCGGGCACTTCGTGGTGGATGTGCTCTATGGGGTGCTCGATCCTCGGATCCGGGTGACCGAGCATGGCTGAGACGAGGAATCTCCCTGAGGAGGCGCACATGACCGACTCCTTCGGCTCGGAGCCGATCATTCAGGATGTGGACTCCTGGTGGAAGGTCCGCCTGGCCCTGGCGCGGCGGTCCTTCCGGGACAACTGGAGGATCTTCCGCCGTAACAAGATCGGCGTCTTCGGATTGGTGATAATCGCCTTCTGGGCGATTATGGCTGTGATGCCCACGGTGTTCTTCGCAACAGGTTTCTGGAATCCTGCAGTTTATGACCCGGTCACGGGCTTGGAACTCGATCCTCCCACCCGAACGATGACCATGGTCGAACGCATAACCGACCCCAACACCGAGATTGACCGCAGAGCGGCGCTCCTGGACGGGCGGATTCCCGACACCCTTCAAATTGGCGACACCTTCGAACTCCCCCGCCAGCCGGCGCCTCCCGACGGCCGGCACTGGCTGGGGACCGATCCCCTGGGCCGGGACGTCATGTCCCAGTTGATGCACGGCGCACGCGCATCCTTCTTCCTGGGGATCCTGGCGGCGGTGGTGACGGTGGTGATCGGCACCACAGTCGGTTCGATGGCTGCCTACTTCGGGGGGATAGTGGACGCCTTCCTGATGAGGCTGGCCGATCTTCTGATCCTGATTCCCGGGTTGGCCGTGCTGATAGTCATCGGTGCGGTGTTCACCTTCCAACTGTGGCATCTGGCAGTCGTGATCGGAATCCTCTCCGGATTCGGGGGTACGGCTATCGTCCTCAAGTCCCAGGCTCTGGCTGTGAAGGTCAAACCGTTCATTGATGCCGCCCGGGTAGCCGGAGGGTCAGCCGGTCACATCATCTTCTATCACCTGATTCCCAACGTGATGCCGCTCAGCGTCCTCTACATGATGTTCACCGTCACTGCCGCCATCCAATCCGAAGCGGTCCTGTCGTTTCTGGGGGTCCTCAACACCGATACTTCGTGGGGCCTGATGATGAATCTGGCCAGGACCCAGGGTTACCTGCTCCAGGTGGTTGACTTCTGGTGGCTGACCATCCCCTCCGGCCTGGCAGTCACCCTTCTTTCAGCGGCCTTCTTCCTGGTGGGAAGGGGCATGGACGAGATTGTCAATCCGAGATTGCGAAGACGATGACCAGTCGCCTACTCCCCTTGGAGGTGTCCGCCGGACGGCCGCAGTTGCTGGAGGTCGACAGTCTGGTGATGCGTTATGACACCGAGGCCGGGGAGGTGTCCGCCGTGGAGGACGTTAGTTTTTCTCTGGGCCGTGGGGAGGCGATGGGGCTGGTGGGGGAGTCCGGATGCGGCAAGACGTCAGTTGCCTTGTCTCTTCTCCGTCTGGCGCCCGAGAATGCCAGGTACCAATCGGGGTCGGTCCGCTGGGAAGGAGCCGACCTTCTGGCGCTGTCCGAACAAAAGATGCGTGAGTACCGGTGGGCGGAGATCTCGATGGTGTTCCAGGGGGCGATGAACGCCTGGAATCCCGTGTACCGGGTGGGAGAGCAGATTCGGGAGGCGATGTACCAGCACTTCGATCCCCCGCTCGGCACCAAGGAGATAGACCGGCGAGTGGACCGCTTGTTCGAGCTTGTTGGGCTCGATCCGGCGTTGCAAAACCGCTACCCCCATGAGTTGTCGGGGGGAATGCGCCAGCGAGCCGTGATCGCCATGGCGCTGTCGTGTGAGCCCAAGTTGATCATTGCCGATGAGCCCACCACTGCACTGGATGTGATAGTTCAGGCCCAGATACTCGAGGAGTTGAAAGAGATCCAGGAGGACCTGGGGCTCTCGATACTGTACATCAGCCACGACATGGCGGTGATCGCCCAGGTGACCGACACCATCGGCGTTATGTATGCCGGTAAGTTGGTGGAATTCGGATCAACTCGGGATGTTTTTCACCGGCCCCGGCATCCCTACTCGTACCTTCTCCTTTCCTCCATTCCGTCGGTGACCGGGCCGCGCCGTCGCCCGGTCTCCCTGGAGGGGACGCCGCCCAACCTGCTTGCGCCTCCGGCGGGTTGCCGGTTCCATCCTCGCTGCCCCTGGGCGACGGAACAGTGTCGCACCGACGAGCCCCCGATGATGGAGATCGGGCCTTCCCAGTGGGCGGCATGCTGGAACTCCGAGCAGGTCCCCGAGATGGGAGAGCAACTCCCATGAGCCTGGTGAGAGTGGAAGGGCTTCGCAGACTGTTCCCGGTGGCGCCGGGGCTGTTCCGTCGCAGGACCGGCTTCGTGCATGCGGTGGACAACGTCGATTTCGAGATCGGGATGGGGGAGAGTCTGGGGTTGGTTGGAGAGTCGGGATGCGGCAAGACAACTACCGGCCGCATGTTGGTCCGCTTGGAACAGCCCGACGAGGGCCGGATCCTTCTCAACCAGCCCGACGGCACGGAGATGGACGTCATCGATCTCCGCTCCGACCAGCGGACCGGGTTCCGCCGGCAGGTCCAGATGATCTTCCAGGATCCCTATGAATCGATCAACCCGCGCCGCACCGTGTACGAGACGATTGCCGAACCTCTTCTGATCCACCGGATTGGGGATCTGAGCACCCGGGAAGAACAGATCAGGGAGATGCTCCGCAAGGTGGGGTTGGCCCCGCCGGAGTCATTCATGTTCCGCTTTCCCCACGAGTTGTCGGGTGGGCAGCGGCAGCGGGTTGCGATCGCCAGGGCCCTGATCCTGCAACCCCGTCTGGTGGTGGCCGACGAACCGACTTCGATGCTCGATGTCAGCATCCGGATCTCGATCATGGAGTTGATGTCGCAGTTGGCGAAGGAGATGG
>JAPPKR010000296.1 GCA_028819835.1 bacterium
TCTCTTCGGGGTGGCGCTGGGAGAGCGTCATTCCCTGGTGTCCTGGCTGGGCGTCCTGGTCGCCATGCCCGCCCTGTGGCTCACCGTTCAGGAAAGGAGTCGGGTGGGCCGCCCCGCCATGGCGTTCTTCGGGTTCGCCGCCGGACTGACCTTCTCGCTGTTCTTCATCGGAGTGGCCCAGATCTCATCGGAGGCCGGACTCTGGCCCCTGGTCAGCATCAAGCTGGGAGGGCTCGCGTCGGTGGCGGTTCTCATGGCGCTCCGGCGTGTCCCCTTCTGGCTGCCACCTGAGGCCAGGACGCTGGCGCTGGTGGCAGGCGGCGCCGTCCTGGCCAACCTGACCTACCTGCTGGCCGTCCAGATCGGCCCCTTCGGACTGGTGGCAGTCGCCTCCTCGTTTTATCCGGTGGTGGTCGCCGTCCTGGCCCGGATCGTCGACAAACAGAGGATCTCCCCCCACCGCATGATGGGACTGGCGCTCTCGGTGGTGGCGCTAACCCTGATAGTCCTCTGAACAGCCGCCCTCAGCGCAGCACCAGGCGGGCGCCCAGCACCAGGAACATGATCCCCAGGAGCTTGCTCAAGGAGAGTTCCCGGACCGACGCTCCCATCCACCCGAAGTGATCGATGATCGTTCCGCCGGTCAACTGGGCGGTGACCAGGAGCATCGAGCCGGCCAGGACTCCCACCCTGGCGACCGTGAAGGCGATGCTGCCGATGATGAGTATCCCGGCGATCCCGGCAAGGAACAGGTAGGGGGGAACTCTCTGCCACTCGGCCAGCGACGGGCCCCTGGCTGCCAGCAACACGAGAGCCATGACCGCGGCCCCGACCACGAAATTGGCGGCGGTCCCGGCCACCATCCCGACCTTCTGCTCCAGCGTCCCCATCATCTGGCTCTGGACGGCGGCCACCGCCCCTCCCAGCAACCCAATGAGAACTACCGTAGCCGCGCCCACCATCGGTGAGGTTAACCGAAGGTTTACGGCCCGAGGGTCATTCTCACCCCCCTATCCCTCCTCCCAACGCACGGACCGTCTTACAATGTGTAATGCCAGTGAAACGACGCGGGAGAGTCTCGCCGGGCGAGACGCCGAAGGGGCAAGAACCTCCCAAGAATCTCTCAGGCAAAAGGACCGCGTCGAATAGGCAGAGCTGAAGAGGGCGGACCAGGGCCGCCGCCGAAGGAGCAACCTCCGCCGGGCGGAGCGAAACTCTCAGGCAACCGGGACAGCGGGGAGGCCGAAGCCGACCGCGTCCCAATGGAGTTCCCATGACCCCCCGCCAACCCCTCGACTTCTCCTCCCGGCACATCGGTCCCCGCCCCGATGACATCACGGCGATGCTCGAGACGGTGGGCGTCGACTCTATCGACCGGTTGATGGCCGAGACGGTCCCCGCCTCTATCCGGATGCGCGATTCCCTGGATCTGCCGGCCGCCCTCACAGAGCCCGCCGCCCTCCGGAGCCTGGGGGAGATCGCCTCCCGCAACCGGGCGATGACTTCCATGATCGGAATGGGCTATTACAACGTCCATGTCCCCTCGGTGATACTCCGGACGGTGCTGGAGAACCCCGCCTGGTACACCGCCTACACGCCCTATCAGCCGGAGATCTCCCAGGGACGGCTCGAGGCGCTCCTCAACTTCCAGACCATGGTCTCCGACCTGACCGGCATGGAGATCTCCAACTGCTCCCTGCTCGACGAGGGCACCGCCGCGGCCGAGGCGATGACCATGGCGCGCCGAATCTCCCGGCGCCGCCGCGCCCTGCGCTTCTGGGTGGACGCCGACGCCTTCCCCCAGACCATCGAGGTGATCCGCGCCCGGGCCCGCTGGATGGACATCGACGTGGTGGTGGCCCACCCCGACGACATGGACTTCCTCGACGGAGAGTCCTTCGGACTGATGCTCCAGTACCCGGGAGGCGGCGGTGAGGTGAGGGACCTGATCCCCACGGTGGAAGAGGCCCGAGCCGCGGGAATGGTGGTGGTGGTCGCCACCGACCTGCTGGCGCTAACCCTGCTGTCCCCGCCCGGGGAGTGGGGGGCGGACATCGCGGTGGGGTCCTCACAGCGGTTCGGCGTGCCCATGATGTTCGGCGGTCCCCACGCCGGCTTCATCGCCACCCTCGAACGACACGTCCGGTCCCTTCCCGGACGGCTGGCAGGAATGTCGAAGGACTTGAACGGGGACCCCGCCCTCCGACTGGCTCTCCAGACCCGCGAACAGCACATCCGTCGCCAGCGCGCCACCTCCAACATCTGCACGGCGCAGGTGCTCCTGGCGGTCATGGCCTCCTTCTACGGGTGCTGGCACGGGCCGGAAGGGCTGAAGGGGATCGCCCGACGGGTCAACACTCTCACCTCCCGGGTGGCGGCCGGGCTCCGCTCGGCGGGATGGGGAGTGGAGAACGCCGCATGGTTCGACACGCTGTCGGTCAGGGCGGGAAGAGCAGCCGACCTGGTGATGGACCGAGCGCTGGCGGCCGGGATCAACCTGAGACGCATCGACTCCGAGAGGGTGGGGATCTCCCTGGACGAGACCACCGACGAAGAGATAGCGTCCCGGGCGCTCTCGGCCTTCGCGGCGACCCTTCCCGAAGAGGGCGTCGAGCCCTCCTTTCCGCAGCGACTCTCCCGGCGGAGCGAGTTCATGACCCATCCGGTCTTCAACACCTACCACTCCGAGCACGAGATGCTCCGCTACATCCGGCGTCTCTCCGACCGGGACCTGGCTCTGGACCGCACCATGATCCCCCTGGGGTCCTGCACGATGAAACTCAACCCCGCCTCGTCGATGATCCCGGTCACCTGGCCGGAGTTCTCCGACATCCATCCCTTCGCCCCCATCGACCAGGCCGAGGGCTATCTGCAACTCTTCTCCGACCTGGAGGACTGGCTGACCGAGATCACCGGCTACGCGGCGGTGTCGCTGCAGCCCAATGCCGGCTCCCAGGGGGAGTTGGCCGGGCTGGCGGCGATCCGCGCCTACCACCAGGACCGGGGGGAGGACCACCGGCGGGTGTGTCTCATTCCCTCCTCGGCGCACGGGACCAACGCCGCGTCGGCAGTGATGGCCGGCATGCGTATCGTGGTGGTGGACTGCGATGACCAGGGGAACATCGACCTGGTGGACCTGAAGGAGAAGTTGGTCCGCCACGGCGACCAGTTGGCCGCCATCATGATCACCTACCCCTCCACCCACGGGGTGTTCGAAGAGAGCGTGGGGCAGGTGTGCGAGATGATCCATGCCTCCGGGGGACAGGTGTACGTGGACGGGGCCAATCTCAACGCCCTGGTCGGACTGGCCCAGCCCGGCAGGTTCGGCGCCGACGTCTCACACCTCAACCTCCACAAGACCTTTACCATCCCGCACGGGGGAGGGGGGCCGGGAGTGGGACCGGTGGCGGTCGGGGCCCACCTGGCGCCATACCTCCCCAACCATCCAATGCAGAGCGCCGCCGGCCCCTCCACCGGGATCGGACCGATCTCCGCCGCACCGTGGGGATCGGCAGGGATCCTGCCCATCCCGTGGATGTATATGAGAATGATGGGCCCGGACGGGCTGGCCCGGGCAACCGAGATCGCCATCCTGGCCGCCAACTACCTGACCACCCGTTTGTCGGGCGACTACCGCGTCCTGTATGTGGGGGGCCAGGGCAGGGTGGCGCACGAGGTGATCGTCGACCTGAGAGAGTTCGGGGACTCGGCAGGGGTGAGCGCCGAGGACGTGGCCAAACGCCTGACCGACTACGGGTTCCATGCTCCCACCCTCAGCTTCCCGGTGCCCGGCACGCTCATGATCGAGCCCACCGAGTCGGAGCCGTTGGCGGAACTCGACCGGTTCTGCGACGCCATGCTCTCTATCCGCGAGGAGATCCGGCGGATCGAGACCGGGGAGTGGCCCCGCGACGACAACCCCCTGCACCACGCCCCCCACACCTCCAGGGTGGTGACGGCCGACGCCTGGGACCACGCCTATCCCCGCTCGGTGGCCGCATATCCGGGGGCGGGCCAGGCCCGGGACAAGTACTGGTCGCCGGTGGGCCGGGTGGACAACGTGGAGGGCGACCGCAATCTCCAGTGCTCCTGCCCGCCCATCAAGTCCTACATGGAGGATTGAGGGCACCATGGACCGTGTTCCGCGCCGACTGGCCGCTCCGGTCATCCATCCCAGCGCCTTCGTGGCCTCCACCGCCCGGGTCTTCGGCAAGGTGGTGATCGAGGCCGAGGCGGTGGTGATGTTCGGCGTGGTGATCCGGGCGGAAACGGAGGGGATAGTTGTGGGGGAGGAGACCAACATCCAGGACAACTCCGTTCTCCACACCGATCGGGGGTTTCCCGCCATCCTGGGTCGGCGGACCAGCATCGGCCATGCGGCGGTTATCCACGGCGCGGTGATCGGCGACCGGTGCCTGGTGGGGATGGGCGCCATCGCGTTGAACGGAGCCGTGATGGGGGAGGGCTCTTGGCTGGCGGCCGGTTCCGTGCTGCCTGAGGGAAAAGAGGTGCCGCCGTGGACGATCGCGGTGGGGACACCCGCCCGCCCGATCCGGGAACTCCGACCCCAGGAGATCAAGCGGGCCGAGATGGGCGTCGAGGAGTACCTGACCCTGGGCACCACCTACCGGCGGCTGGAGGGTTGAGGCCCGCCCGACCCGGACAATCCGGAGGCGACAGCGCCCCGGGAGGCAGGCGCCGCGCCCTCTCTACCGGCTAGCCGACGGCCAGTTCCCGCACCTCGAAATCGCCGCCGCCGTGTCGGTCAAGCTGGTCGGGCCGACCCGCCAGGATGGGAAAGGTCCCGAAATGCATCGGGATCACCGTCTCGACCCCCAGCAACCGGGCTGCTTTGGCCGCCGAGCGGGGACCCATCGTGAAGTGTCCACCGATCGGAAGGCATGCAATGTTCGGTTCCCACAACTCGCCGATCAGGCTCATGTCCCCGAACACGTCGGTATCTCCCGCGTGGTAGATGGTGGGCCCGTTCGGGAAGTCGAGCACCCAACCTCCCGGTGAACCGCCGGTGGGCATTCTCTCGTCCCCGTAGATGCCCGAGGAGTGAACGGCGTGAACGAAAGTAGCCTCCACTCCGCCAGGAGCAGTAACCGTTCCCCCCTTGTTGAGGCCGATCGTCTGGTCGTCTCCCAAGCCCTGCCACATCAACCAGTTCTTGATCTCGAAGATGGAGAAGACTGCGGCCTCGGCAGATCCCGCGATGTCCACGACGTCGCCGATGTGATCGGCGTGCCCATGGGTGATGAAGACCGCGTCGACCTGCTCCGGATTCGCCTCATCGGGTGGGCAGAGGGGATTGCCGTTCAGGAAAGGGTCGATCAAAAGAGTGGTCCCGTCATCCAGCCGGAATCGGAATGCAGCGTGTCCGAGCCAGGTGATCTCCAAACCGTCGTGTTGCATGTTTCTCCTTAGGTCCGGTCATCTCAACAATAGGCCGGGTCGGGATTGCTCGGGCCCTCCGAGGGAGGCCGGCCTGCGGGCCGCCCCTCCTCAGCGGTAGGACATCTCCCGTCGGAACTTCTTCCAGTCAGACGTCCTCACCGACCACAGCGCATCGGTGATGATCTGCAGCACACCCTGGGCCGCCAGGAGCCAGGCCGCCCAGGAGGGAAAGTCGGCGGCCAGGACCAGTCCCAGCAGTACGAATGGAACGACCTTGGTGACCAGCGCCCCGGAGGCGTGCATCCAGGCCCGTGAACGGGGATCGGCCCGCAGATAGGTGTCGTAGTCCACCTTCACTCCTGGCTGGGGCCTTCTCGCAGACCCCACGAACCAATGGGTGAACCGCATGCCTGCCAACCGTCCCACCGCCAGATGGCCCAGGCCGTGGGTGGTGGTCACCAGCACCC
>JAPPKR010000235.1 GCA_028819835.1 bacterium
GGGCGATCAGCCCCAAGCATCACACACAGGGCCTACCAAACAAGGTAAGGGGGACATGACCTCTTTTACATCTTCCGGCAACACCGACGCCACGCCTGGCGGCGCCCAGCGGCGTCGCAGGTGGTTCGCGGCGGTCTCGGGGGCTCACCTGCTGATCGTGGCAACCGGAGTGCTGGCCCTGGTAGCCAACCTGGTGCTCCTGCGCAGGGGTGAGGAGCCCCTCGCCCGGGTGGCGGTGAGTGCGGTGGAACTGGCGCCGGGACGCTCCCTCCAGCCGGGGGACATGCAACTGACCCCGGTCGAGATGGCCGAATCCGTGGCTTCGCAATTGGTGTCGGAGGACGAACTGGCCGAATACCAGGGATGGGTGATTACCAGACGGACCTCGGCGGGATCCCTCCTTACCAAGGAGAGCCTCCGGTCGCCGCTCGGCGCCGTGGGACTTCGGGCGATGAGCTTTCCGGTCGATGCAGACCATGCCGTCGGGGGAGATCTGATCCCGGGTGACCTGGTGGATGTGATCAGGGTGGACGAGGAGCAGGCCTCCTTCGTTGCCACCGCCCTGGAGGTGCTGGGGGTCTCCACCCAGTCGGAGGGAGCGCTGGGTCTGTCCGGGGGCGGGTTCCACCTGATACTGGAGGTCGATGACAGGACCGCCCTGGCCCTGGCTCTGGCGCTAGCCCACGCCGAGGTGGAGGTGTTGCGGTCCACCGGTTCCGCGCCGGTCGAGGTTGGCGTGCTGAAGGATGTCTCTGCCGCCTCGGAGACTCATCAGGCGACTCCCGGCGGGTTGTCGGACTCTGCTCCGGAGCCATCTCCGGGAACGGAGGGGTTCCTCCGGGCAGCCGAAGGGCCGTCGCAATGAGAGACATCGAAGTGGCCCTGGCTGTGTCGACCCGCGGGTGGTCCGACCAACTGCACCGTTTCCTGGTTGACCACGGAGGAGCGAGGGTCCGCTTGTACGTTATGCAGCCCCAGGACGCCTTCTCGGAACACTTTGACGTTCTCCTCATCGACGACATCTGCTCGTTCCTCTCGCCTCACCTGGTTGACAAGCTGAACCGGTCGGGCCGCCGGGTGGTGGGCGTCTACGACCCTGCGGAGTTCCCCGACGGAAAGGACCGGCTGCTGGCATGCGGTGTCACCGAGGTGATCGAGACCGACGCGGGCCCCGAGGAATTCCTGGCGCTGGTCGATCGGATGGAGATCGCGCCGCAGGCGGGAGACGTCCCGACTCCCGACGACGCCACCGGCGGAGCGGTCGCCATTCGCCCCGCGGGGAGACCTCCGCTGATTGCGGTGGGATCCCCGCCGGGGGGATGCGGCGCCACCGAGGTGGCCATCGCCCTGGCTCGGCGGTTGGCGGAGAGGCGCGACTCGGTGGCCCTACTGGATGTCGACCAGCGGGCGCCGTCGATGGCACAGCGCCTCGGGCTGGGTCTCTATCCGAACCTTCTCACCGCCATCGACGCGGTACACCATCACAGCGAGAGCCTCGATGCCTGCTGGCACACCCTCAAAGGCAGCACCCTCAGGGTCCTCCCCGGAGTCCCGACGTTTGCGGACCGGGCGGAGCTTCGCCGGGGTGAGGTGACCGAACTCCTGCTGGAGACCGCTCGGATGTCCGACGTCGCGGTGGCCAATTTCGGGTCATGGGAGAACGGCCAGGGAGACCCCCAGATCTGGGAGACCGCCGGCGGCGTTTCCGACGCGGTGATGGCCATCGCCACGGTCCTGGTGGGGGTGGCGCTTCCCAATCCGGTGGGGATAACCCGGATGATCGAATGGATCGGCCAGCTTCGGGTGAAAGAGCCCGGCATGGAGGCTTTCGTGGTGATCAATCGCACACCCGCTTCCCTATCGCAGAGGAGAGCCTTGTTCGACGAGTTGTCCAAGGCGGTCGGCCAAGTCCGGATCGGGTTTCTTCCCGAGGACACCCGGGTGGCCGAGGCGGCCTGGAACGGGGCGCTGGTGGAGAGGGGAAAGTTCCGTCGGGGATGCGACCGGCTGGCGGACCAGGTCCTGGGAGAGATCGGGTTTGGCTGAGGGAGGGTCCACCGGGTACGCCTATGCGGAGATCCGCCGCAGTTCCCTGAGTCTTATCGAGGAACGTAACCTCGATCCCGAGACGGACCGGCACGGCGCCCGCCGGTTGGTGGAACAAGCCGTCAAGGAGTACTCCCGTCGCACCCAGGTGGGGTTGGGCCGCGCCCTGCGCGATCCCTCGGACATGGCCGAGCGGGTGCTCCGGTCCATCGCCGACTACGGTCCCCTGACCGAATTGCTGTCGCGCTCGGACGTGGAGGAGGTCTTCATCGAGGGGCCCAGGGTGACCTTCATCGATGGGGCGGGACGTCTGCAAGGCTTGAAGGAACCCACCACCGTAGAGGAAAACCGGCAGGTGGTGGATAGGCTGCTGGCCGGCAGCGACCGTCGGCTGGATGTCTCCCAGCCGATCGTTCAGGCCCGGGTGATGGATGACTCGGCTCGCCTGACTGCCGTCATCCCGCCCATCTCGGACCAACTCTCCGCCACCCTCCGGAGGTACGCACTCCGCAGGCAGAGCCTGGATGCGTTGGTGGATCTGGGGTCGATGCCCCCGGCGGCGGCCCGGCTCTTGGCCGCCGCCATGCAGACCGAGTGCGGGGTGGTCGTCTCCGGCCCGCCCGGGGCGGGAAAGACCTCGCTCCTCAGCGCTCTGCTGGATGCCTGCCCGCCCACCCGCTGCATCCGCTGCTGCGAGGAGGTGCGGGAGTTGCACATTCCCCTGGTCCACGGGTCGTTCTACGAGGCGCGTCCGCCCGGCCTGGATGGAAAGGGAGAGATCAGCCTGCGGGTGCTGGTGAAGGCGGTGCTGGCCATGCGCCCCGACCTGATCGTGGTGGGGGAGGTGAGAGGGGCGGAGGCATTCGAGTTGACCCGGGCCGCCAACGCCGGGTGCGGGTTTGCCTGCACGGTCCATGCCAACTCCGCCGCCGACGCCCTCGACGCGCTGGTGAGCGCCGCGCTGATGGCCGGGGAGAATGTCAGTGAACGGGTGGTGCAGCGGGTGTTCGCCTCGGCCATCGACCTGGTCGTGCATCTGGACCGGGAGGCGTTGGGCGAGGGCCGGGGAGGACCGAAGCGGCAGGTGCGGGAGATCGTCTCGGTGACGCCCGGTCGTCAGGAGTCCTTCTCCATCCATGCCCTGTTCCGCCGCCCGCGCCTGGGGGAGTCCATGATGTGGGTGGGAGAGTCTCCTCCCCAATCCCTGGTTTCCCGCATCGAGCGGGCCACGGGTTCGGCGTTGGGGGCGATCCTGGACGGAGAGGGGTGGCCGAGATGAAATGGACCGCCGCCCTGGCCAGCGGGGTGTTCGCCTCCCTGATGCTGGCGATGCTGATGGGGATCCGGCTCCGCCTACGGATGACCCGGTCGCGCCAGAGGAGCGCCGCGCGGGAGTTGTGGCTGGCCCAGGCCGGTTTGAACATCACCCCCCTGCAGTTCACGCTGGCTTCGGCAGGCGTGGGCGTTCTGGCGCTGGTTGTCCTGCTCGGCGTGTCGGGGGTGTGGGTTGTGGCCCTGCCTCCCTCTGTGGTCATCTCCCTCTTGCCCCGTTTCTATTTCTCGCGGGTCCGGACCCGGCGGCTGTCGGAAGTCAGAAGGGCCTGGCCGGACGGGATCAGGGATGTGGTGGGAGGAGTCTCGTCAGGCATGTCCGTCCAGCGGGCGGTGGAGAGTCTGGCCGCGTCCGGTCCGGCTCCCTTGCGGGAGGCCTTCAGCCGTTTTCCGATGCTGGCCCGCACCATGGGAGTGGTCCCCGCTCTGGAATCGATCAAGGAGGACCTGGCCGACCCGACCAGTGATCGGGTGATAGAAGTGCTGATGATCGCCCATGAGCGGGGCGGGGTCCTGATCCCGGATATCCTCCGCGACCTGGCCGACACCACCTCGATGGACCTGGCGGCCACCGAGGAGGAGCAGACCGAGGCCCTCGAGCAGCGCATCAACGCCCGGGTGGTGTTCATGCTTCCCTGGCTGGTTCTGGTGGCCCTGACCTTTCGCCCGGGACCTTTTCGAACCTTCTACTCCTCCCCGGCGGGCATCCTGGTGGTGGCGATCGGAGCGGGTCTGTCGCTGCTCGGAATCGCCCTGGTCTCCAGGCTTTCCCGTCCTCACGAGGAACCGCGGGTGCTGGCCCCCTCGGCTGAGGAGGGCGTTCCGTGGTAGACCAGCCCGCCCATCTGGTGGCGGCCCTGCTCACCTCGTTCACCGTGATGGGAGCGATGCTCAGGTTCTTCCCCCTCCCCAAACGTCTGAGCGCCCGGGTGCGCCCCTATGCGGGGACGGGCGGTTTGCCGGGGATGGCTTCCGACCCCGGCGCGCCGTTCGGATGGACGGCGGGATCTACCCCGGTCCGACTGTTCGGTCCGATGATTCTCTCTACGGCCCACGGGGTGGGGAGGATCGCCGACCGGATGGGAGAGCAGCAGTTGATCCTCCGCCTGCGCCAGGCCCGCTTCTACGCCGGCTTGGAAGACCGCGACCGCGTGGCGTCCTACCGGTTGGCGGTTCTGGGGACGGCGGCCACGGTGGCCGGCATGGGGGCAGGGATCATGGTGGCGCTCCGCCAGTCCACGCTTGAGGTGCTGGCCGCCGCCATCGCCGGGGGGTTCGTGGGGTCCCTCAGGGTCCGGGGCCGGCTGGATCGGGCGGTGGAGCAGCGTCGTTCGATGATGAAGATCGAGATCTCCACCATCAACCAACTGCTGGCCATCCGGGTCCGTTCGGGGAGCGGGGTCATGCACGCCGTGGGGGAGATGACCGCCCGGGGCAGGGGTGAGGTGATCGGAGAGTTGGGGACGGCCCTTCGCATGCACCGTTCGGGAATGAGCGCCGCCCAGGCATTCAGACGAATGGCCGAGATCACCCCCGAGTCCTATTGTGCCCGAACATACAAACTGCTGGCCTCATCCGATGAGATGGGCGTAGACCTGGCGGCGGGGCTTCGGGTTCTGGCGGACGACGCCCGCCGGGCTCGCCGGGAGGAGCTTCGACGATCCGCCGTCAAGAGACGCTCGGCCATGCTGATTCCCACCATCGCCATCCTGGCGCCGGTGATGCTGCTGTTCGTGGCAGCCCCCCTCCCGCAACTGGTTCTCGGCTGGACATAGGACGCTGGACAAGAAAGGAGCAATCAAAATGATGACGACGGCATTTGTAATGATCCGGGAGACACTCCGGAGGATGAAACGGGAGGAGCGTGGACTCAGCACCGCGGAACTGCTCGGAAACGCGGCGTTGGCCATAGTGGCGCTGCTGGCCATATGGGCTCTGCTGCAGACGCTGGGCACCGACATCGTGGGCTGGATCCGTGGGCAACTCTCCACCAATTTGAAGAAGTGACCGTGATGATCCCCTCGGAAGGGAGACTCCTGCGGTGATGGTCGGTTCAGGACCGCGCCGGGACTCGGGTCCCGCCGACGGGTTCACGACCGCGGGCTTCGTGGTGGCGGCGGGTTTCTCGATGATGTTCTTCGTGCTGCTGGCCAACCTGATGGCGGTCCAGT
The DNA here is from genome assembly GCA_028819835.1 of bacterium. The sequence continues at coordinate 5,550 of JAPPKR010000235.1, forward strand.
ACGGACGGGGAGTGGTGCGGGTGGCCCTGGACGAAGGGGTCCGGCACGGCGCCCGCTACGGTGCGGCGGATCCCGCCTGCGAGCTACGGATCCGGGAGGTGCTGGGCGGTCTCTTGGGTGGGGAGATGGGCTCGGGGGTGTCCTATTGGTGCGAGAGGGACTCGAGCCGGACCAGCGCCACCGCCCAGGTGGTGTTTCCCGCTTGGGTCCCCGGCGTTCCGGAGTTCCGTTTCGAGATGGCGGCCACCGCCGCCGCCGAGCGGAAGTGAAGGGCCGGCGGTCCCAAAAGGGCTCGGCGCCCATGGAGTTGGTGTTGGCGATCGGCTTGATCCTGATCCCCATGGCTCTGCTATCGCTCTCGTTCGGTCCGTACCTGGAGCGCATGGTGTTGGTGAGGATCGCGGCGGCGGAGGCCGCCAGGGAGTTGGTGCTCTCGGATGGTTCTGCGGAGGGAGTATTGGATCTCATTGCGGAAATCGCCCGCAATCACGGCGTGCAGGTGGACGACGTGGCGGTGGGATTCTGCGGGGGAGCGATACGCCTGGTCACCGAGCGCCCCGGGTCGGGATGCGGGCCGCCGGCGAAGGGTGCGGAGTTCACCGTGACGGTCGCCGTGGGGGTCCCTGCCCTTGTCACACCCTATGGCGAGGTGGGGAAACTGACGGTCAGCGCTTCCCATGCCGAGATAGTCGGTCTCTACCGCTCCACCCGATGACAGGACAACCGAGACAGAGGGGATCGATCACCCTATGGCTGCTGGGCCTTGGTATTTGTCTTCTGGTTATGGGAGGGATGGGGCTCGATATGTGGTCGGTGGTTGCGATGCGGGCGCGACTGGTGGAGGTGGCGGAGGCGATCGCCACCGGAGCGGCGTCGGGGATCTCCGAAACACATTGGCGAGACACGGGAGAGATCCGGCTGGACCCTGCAAGGGTGAGGCAGTTGGGGAGAGACAGGGCCTCCAGCCATGCCGTGGTCGGCCTTCTGGAGGGACCCCCCGAGATCATGGTGGACCCCGAGTTCCGGTCGGTGACGGTGCAGGTTTCGGGCTCGGTTTCCCTCACCCTGCTATCCCTGGGAGTTGAGTCGGGTCGTGTCGATATCACGGCATCCGCCACCTCGCGGCCTCACGTGGGCGGCTGAGGATTGGGTGTGGAAGTGACCGGTCCTAGAGGATGTAGAGGCCCACCACGGCCAGGGCGGCGGTGTAGGCCGCGAACGGGGCCAGGCCGATCCGGCGTATCACCGACAACATGCCGACTATCGAGAGATACCCCACCACCGCCGCCACTCCCAGTCCCACCAGGTCGGGTCCTAGCTGCCCGGCGGACAAGTCCATGCGGGTAATCGACCGCACCCCGGCGACCGCAATGGCCGGGACCGCCAGGAGGAAGGAATACCGGGTCGCCTCCTCGGGGGAGAGGCCCCGCGCCATCCCGGCGGTTATCGTCACCGCCGAGCGGGAGACGCCCGGCATGAACGCCAGGACCTGGGCCGCCCCCACCCACAATCCGTCTCGCAGTCCCGCCTTCTCGAGCCGCCCGGTCCGCCCCCTGAGCCTCTGACTCATCAGCAGCACGGCGGTGGTGAACCCGAGCGCCACCGAGACGGCGGTTGTGCTGTCCTGGGCGGTCTCCACCAGGTCCTCGACCAGAAGCCCCAATGCGGCGGGGGCGGTTCCGACAATCAGCAGCCCCCACAGGTGACGGGCTCTGGCGGACCTTCTGAACCTCAACAACACGCCCACGTCTCTCCGGTAGAAGAAGACCACCGCCGCCAGAGTTCCGAGATGCAGGAATGCGCTCTGCGCCAACGAAGGCGTGGAGACCGACAGCCCCATCTCCGACAGCAGGGCCGGTACCAGCACCAGGTGACCGCTGGAGGAGACGGGAAGGAACTCGGTGAGTCCCTGGATGATCCCCCAAGTGACCGCGTTGATCATGGAGGAGACGCTAGCGGCCCGGCGCCACCGCCACCGTCAGGGTTCCGTAGGCCGAAGCGGCCGAGACCCGGGCCAGTTGTTCCCCGGGTACGGCGATCAGAGCCCTTCGCCCGGGATCCCGACCCTCGGCCATCGGGTGGATCACCAGTCCCGGGATCGGCTCTGCGGCCGGCGCCAGCCCGTCGTCCCCCGCCACCAGGAGCACCTGGCTGCCGGGCAGGAGTCCCGGCGGCGTCTCCACCTCCACGGCCCACCAGCCATCAGGAACCGCGGTGTCCGTGCCGGCCAGGACCGCTGATGTCAGGGGGTCACCCCTCGACAGGGGCACGGCCAGGATGCCGTGGATGGCCGCCGCCGGGAGAAGCCCCTCGGGAATCTCCCGGTACTCGAACAGGTCGTCGGAAAGCTCGGCGCCCGCCGGAATGTCCATCCTGGCAAAGGGGTGCAGGGTCACCGGGGAGGGCATGAGCTGGATGAACCAGGACACCCCCACAATCGCCGCGGCGCCAGCCCACTTGAGGTAGGGGCGAGGCGCAAACCAGAACATCCCACAAGATGGCGTAGCCAAGCCCGGCGGGACCGCGGTGGAGGGGCAGGACTTTGTCGCGAGTCACCGAATTGTTTCCTAACTCTCCCGCGCGCGGCCCGGAGGAGGCTATCCGGAGGAGGAACTCTCGCTCTTCGAGGCGCTGACGGAGGACGTGTCGGTCGCCGACTTGGAGTCGGAGGAGCCATCCCCGCTCCTCCGGCTCTTCTGTTCCCCCGAGGTCTTTCCGTTGGTCCCGGCCGAGGCGGGGTTGGGCTTCCGGGAGTCGGTCACGTAGAACCCGGACCCCTTGAAGACCACCCCGCGAGCGTGAAACACCTTTCGCAGCGGCCCCCCGCAGGACTCGTGCCGGGTCAGAGGAGCGTCGCTGAAGGACTGCCACACCTCCAGGCTGTCCCCGCACTGGCGGCAGAGGTACTCATAGGTGGGCATGGCGTGACGATCCGGTTCGGTTACGCGTGGGAATCCACAACCAGGATACCTCCACGCAGCACCGGGGCATAAACTGGTTTGCAATATGGAGTTACCCGTCTGGACGGCAGTCGCCCTCGCTTACCTGATAGGTTCGATCGACTTCGCCATCTTCGTGGCGCGCCTTCACGGCGTGGACATCCGCTCGGAGGGGAGCGGCAACCCCGGAACTGCCAACGTTTTCCGGGTGGTGGGGGTCGTGCCAGGGATCGTGGTGCTGGTTGGCGACCTGCTGAAAGGGCTGGTTGCCGCATACCTCGGCTGGTTGGCGGCGGGATCGGTTGATCCGGTCGGATCTTGGGTGGTGATGCTGGCCGGGACGGCCGCGGTGATCGGACACTGCTATCCGGTGTTTCACAGGTTTCGGGGAGGGAAGGGGATGGCGACGCTGTTCGGAGCGATGCTCTTCATCCTGCCCCTCGTGACGGTCGTGGCGGCCGTGGTGTGGGGGCTGGTGGCCAGGGTGGCTAAATTCCCGGCGGCCGGGTCCTGCTCGGTGGCGATCGCCTACCTGCCGATCGGGTACTGGCAGGGTATGGACCTCCCGGCGCTGTCCTGGCTGCTGCTGTCCGTGGTGTTGATCCTCTACCGCCACAAATCGAATCTTGTCACCTGGAGGGAGAGAAGGTCCGGGTCGGACACGGCGTGACGACCGAGGAGATGAAGCCGCTGGCCGCCGCGCGGCGGGAGGTTCTGTCCGCGATGCGGCTCCTGCCCGTCCTCGAAGTCCCTCTCGACCAGGCCCAGGGGCTGGCCCTGGCTTCCGATGTGATCGCTCCTCATGCGGTTCCGTCGTTCGCCAACTCCGCCATGGACGGCTATGCGGTGCGGGTGGCGGATGTGGCGGACCCGCCGGTGGAGTTGCACATCTCAGAGGACGTGCCGGCCGGTCATGTGGCGTCGGGTTCGGTGCGGTCGGGCAGCGTCATCAAAATCATGACCGGCGCCCCGATTCCCGACGGGGCGGAGGCCGTGGTGAAGGTGGAGGACACCCAACCGGTCCCGGGAGGCAGGGTGAGGATCTTGGCCTCGGTGGCGATGGGCACCGCGGTGAGACCGGCGGGAGGCGACCTGGCGGAGGGTCAACTGGTCATGCCGGCCGGAGTGCGACTGGGCCCGGTCCACCTGGGGGTCCTGGCCACGATCGGCGTCTCTGCGCCCCAGGTGAGAAGAAGAGCTAGGGTGGCGGTGCTTTCCACCGGGGACGAGCTTTTCCCGGCCGACGCACAGAGCCTTCCCCCGGGCGGAATACGCGACTCCAACCGGCCTCTCCTGAAGGGCCTTCTGTCCGACGTGGGCGTCGAGATCGTCGACATGGGGATCATTCCCGACCAGGAGGATCGACTGCGCGCCGCCTTGAAGGAGGCGTCGGCCGCCGCGGATGTGACGGTCACCTCCGGCGGAGTCTCCATGGGTGAGTACGACCTGGTCAAACAGGTCCTGTCGAGCCTGGGCGATGTCGGGTTGTGGAAGGTTGCGATGCAGCCCGCCAAGCCGTTCGCATTCGGGCTGATCCACGGAACTCCGTTGTTCGGCCTGCCCGGCAACCCGGTCTCGGCGCTGGTGGCCTTCGAGCAGTTCGTCCGTCCGTCTCTGCTGAAGATGATGGGAGCCCGGGCGCTGTTCCGGCCGCGGGTGCCGGCCGTGGCCGGACACTCTCTCCGCACCAACCCCGAGAAGACCGTGTTCGTCCGGGTGGTGGTGGACCTGGAGGGCGGTCGGATGGTCGCCCGCTCCTCGGGTGGACAGGGGTCGAATGTGCTGTCGGCCGCGGCCGTGGCCAATGGCATGGCCGTGGTTCCCAGAGGCGTGGCCTCGGTGGGGGAAGGGGAGCCGGTCGCCGTCGAGATGCTGCGGTCTCCGGAGACCCGGAGCGAGGAGGAGACGCCCGATGAGTGAAGAACCTGTCTTCTCGCACCTGGATGAGCGGGGAGAGGTGCGGATGGTGGAAGTAGGGGAGAAACCCGAGACGGTGCGGCGGGCGGTGGCGGAAGCTCACGTCCGGTTGGGTCCCGGAGTGCGACGCTCGCTCCTGGAGGGGTCGCTTCCCAAAGGGGACGCCTTGGCGACGGTGCGGCTGGCGGGGATCATGGCTGCCAAGCGCACTTCCGAACTCATCCCGCTCTGCCACCCGTTGCCCCTCTCGGGGATCGAGATCAAGGTGGCTCCGACCTCCGAAGGGGTCTCCGTAACCGCGGCGGTGCGCACCACAGCCCGGACGGGAGTGGAGATGGAGGCGATGGTGGCCGTTTCGGTGGCCTCCCTGGCCCTTTACGACATGGTCAAGGGGCTGGACAAGGGAGCGGTGATCGGCCCTATTCGCTTGCTGGAGAAGACCGGCGGCAAGTCGGGTGACTGGAGGCGGTAGAGGGCGGGGGAAGGATGGACCGTCGGGGGCCGGCCCCCACCGGAGGCCCTGGTCTGTCCGTATAGCGACCGGGCGATGGCCCCTCCGCGCCGTGTGGGTTGGTATACTCGTCTCGGTTATGGCCGCTCTGATGATCGCTCTGTTCGTCATATTGGTGGCTTGGGGATGGTATCTGGTACCCAAGAAGACCGGCGCTCACAAGTCCTCGCGCCTGAGCTTCGGCCGCCAGCAAACGAAGAGTGGTCGGGCCCCGGAGGTGACGGTCATCCCGGTGGCGCGAACCGTCGGCAACCCCGGTTACGGCGAGCATGTTCCTGGCGCCCCGGGTCCGCCTTCGGCGGCATCCGCGCGGCGTAGCCGGATCAGAGGAGTCCTGGTAGCGATGGCTGTGATCTCCGCGGCGGCTGCCCTGTACACCCGCTCGCTCAATTGGTTGCTCACCCACATAGGCATGGACGCCCTGCTGCTTATCTACTACGGACTGTCCCTCCAGGTGCAGAGCAGGGTCGCCTCGCTGTCCCGCTCCCCGGGCGTCGGTCGCACAGGGCGGTCCGATCCGGTCCTGAGACGGGTGGTAGGGGGCTGAACCTCCCGGGAGGAGCAAGGGGGACTGGTAAACTGCCTTGCGGCGCGGGGGTGTAGCTCAGCTCGGCAGAGCGCTTCGTTCGCAACGAAGAGGCCACGGGTTCAAATCCCGTCACCTCCACCAACCATTGATTTGCTCTGTTCTCCTTTCTCAAGGTACCTAATGGTTTCCTGAGATCGTCGTGATCGGGGGCGCGTCGTTCCAGGTGGTTTTCCCTGTGACCCTTCGGGGTCGAAATGCAGGAAGGCTCGTTTGAGGGTGCCTTCAATTCTGGAAGAGGATCGTTTCCAGTTCTTCGATCCGCTCGTCCCGCGTAAACCGCCAGATGCCGATGTAGCCCTGGCGCAGGTCACCGTTGCTGTCCCAGTCCAGGGAGTTGGCGGCCCCTTGGTAGTCGATCTGGCCACCGGTGGCGAGCAGGCGAAGGCCCTCGGCGACTCCCTCGGGAGTCCCCAAGACCAGCTCCCCGGGCGGACTGCCGATGGACCGCAACTGGTCCCGTATGGCTGCTCCGTCGAGGCTTCCGGCCGCCTGGGCTGCCAGGGCCAGCGCTACGGTGGCGTCGTATGTCTCTTTGACGTAGGTGAGTTGGGGAGGCCCTCCATAGGCGGCTTCGAACGCCGCGTCCCACGCGGCGGCGGCGTCGTTGGCCGGGGCGGGAGCCCCTGCGGTGCCGTACATGTCGCCCAGCCGGTCGCCTCCCATCTCCTTGACCAGGCTCGACCTCTTGCTGGCATCGCCGAACAGGAACTGGGTGTAGATGCCCTCATCCAGCGCCTCTCGAACGATGGCCACCGCCTGATGCTCGAAGGCGATCACCACCAGCGCCTGGGCGCCAGCGCCGGCGCTCTCCTGCAGATCCGCAAGATGGACCGTCTGTTCGGGGTCGACGGGAACGGCGCGCAGTTGCCCGTCCCACGACTCCTCGAAGCTGCGAGCCAGACCCCGACCGTACGGGTCATCGACGTAGATCAGGCCCACGTTGTCGAAGCCTCGCTCGCCGGTCACGCGGGCGAGGACCGGGCCCTGGGCGGTGTCGGAGAGGGCTGTGCGGTAAAAGTAGCCGTCGTCGGCAGCCGCGGTCAACTGGGGGGAAGTGGCCGAGGGGCTGATGGTCGGCACCCTGGCCGGTCCGACGACCATCTCTGCAACGGGTAAGGCGATGACGCTGGCGTTGGGCCCCACGATGGCATGGACACCCTCCGACTCCACGAGTTGGCGCGCCGCCTCGACCCCTACCCGAGGGTCTAGCGTGGAGTCGGACTCCACGCTCTCAACCGGCCTCCCGAGCACCCCTCCGGCCTCGTTGACGTGCCGTATAGCCAGATCGAAGGCCCGCTTCCTATCAGCCGCTGTCTCCGGAGCGCCGCTGAAGTCCAGCAGCAGCCCGATCTTCATGGGCGCAGAAGTCTCCGGTTCCTCCCCAGCGCTTTCATCGCAGGCCACGGCGGCGAGGAGCAGGCTAGCCGCCACCAAGAGTCGAAACAGGTTCGGCACAGCTGAAAACATGCCCTCGCCATTCATTAGGTGACCGCGGAGAATAGCTAAACGGGAGTCGGAGCACTCGGGCCTCATCCCGAGGACCCTGGCATTGTGGCGGTGGCTTCCCAGTGGCCAAAGCCGCTGCTCGTCAGGGAGAACATGTAGTGTCGGCGCGATGTCTTCCCTTCCCAAAACACTGGCCGTTTCGCGCCGTCATGTAACGCTCAAGCCGGCGCTCCGGCCAATCTGCTCTCGCACACCGCAAGGATCCCATGCCCGGTTTCGTTCCCGGACGATGGTCAGGGCGGCACTGGTGCTGTGGTTGGCGGTGTCGGCCACCGTCGGTCCGGTCTGGATCGGCCAAGGGCCGGGAGTGGCTGCGGCGCTGGCCGATGAGGCCAGCGACCGCCGGGCCCTGGTGGCCCTGTATCAGGCCACCGACGGCGAACGGTGGGGAAGATCCGGGAACTGGCTGGAGGATGTCCCCCTTGGTGAGTGGGAGGGGGTGACGACCGACAGCGACGGACGGGTCACCGCCCTGTCGCTGCCGGGCAACCACCTGTCGGGGGAGCTTCCTCCGGAGATAGGGAGTCTGGCCCGGTTGCGAGAACTGGACCTGAGTGGCAATTACCTGTCGGGAGAATTGCCCGCGGAGATCGGGAGTCTGTCCGGACTGCAGGAGTTGAACCTGGGCCGGAACCACCTGGAGGGTGAACTTCCCTCACAAGTCGGCAACCTGGTCGAGTTGCAGGAGTTGAACGTCGATTCGAACCGGTTCACGGGGCCGCTTCCGGCGGTGTTCGGAGCCCTCGTCAACCTGAGGGTGCTGGACGCCGGCGACAACGACCTGTCCGGTGAGATTCCAGACGGGTGGCGCAGCCTGAGCCGGCTGACCCATCTGGTGCTGCGGTCCAACTCGATCGGCGGGCTGGTTCCCTCCTGGCTGGGGGAGTTGACGGACCTGCAGTGGCTGGACCTCAGTTACAACCAGTTGACCGGAGATATACCGCCGGAATTGGGGAGGCTGAAAGACCTGTCGGTGCTCTATCTGAGCTTCAACGAGTTGTTCGGTGACATCCCACCCGAATTGGGCAGGCTCGCCAGCCTGCAGATCCTGAACCTGCGGGTAAACCGACTATCGGGAGAGATCCCGGCGGAGTTGGGCAGGCTCGGCAACTTGCGCATCATGAATCTGTGGAACAACCGCCTGTCCGGTGAGATTCCCCCCCAGCTGGGTTCTCTGACCAGCCTCCGGCGGCTCGACATGGACTCCAACAACCTGTCCGGGGAGATCCCCGCGGAGCTCGGCAACCTCACCGACCTGCGAGAGCTGTGGCTGCAGGGCAACCAACTGTCGGGCGCTATTCCCGCCCAACTGGGCAATCTTTCCGAACTCGATCGCCTGTACCTGCACAACAACCGCCTCTCGGGAGAGATCCCGTCCGAACTCGCCTATCTCTCCAAGCTCTCCAGGCTTTGGCTGGGACGGAACCAGTTGTCGGGGGAGATTCCCGCCTGGCTCGGCAACCTTGCCAATCTCACTCAGTTATACCTGCGGTCGAACCAGTTCTCAGGGGTGATCCCGGCTACCTTGGGCAACCTGACGGGTCTGGAGAGGTTGAACCTGTGGAACAACCGTCTGTCGGGGGAGATCCCGCCGGAACTCGGGAAACTGACCAATCTTCGCCAGTTACACCTGGATGGAAACGACCTTTCGGGTGAGATACCCGCCGAACTCGCCGGGCTCGTAAACCTCGAGGAACTGGCGCTGCAGGACAACCGGTTGTCCGGCCGGCTCGGGTCCTGGTTGGGTGACCTGGGCAACCTGGAACGCCTGGCTCTGCACGACAACCGATTGTCGGGCCCCATTCCCGCTTCGTTCGCCAACCTCGCCAACCTCTCGGTTCTGACCCTGGATCGCAACGAGTTGTCGGGCCCGGTGCCCGGCGGGCTGGGAAGACTCACCGAGTTGGTGCGTCTGCGGCTCGGCCACAACCGACTGTCCGGTGAGATTCCGGCGGAACTCGGCTGGCTCGTGAACCTGTCCGAACTGGGTCTGGAGCACAACGACCTGATCGGGGAGATCCCCGCTGAGCTGGGAAGCCTCAGCGAGCTCACCGGTTTGCGGCTCGGCCACAACACTCTGTGGGGCGAGATCCCGGCGGAACTAGGGAACCTGGGGAAACTCGCGTCTCTCAACCTGGATCACAACAAACTGTGGGGCGAGATCCCGGCGGAACTGGGCGACCTGGAGAACCTCGTCGAACTGCGTCTGGGCCACAATGACCTGACCGGGGAGATACCGGACCAGTTGGGGGGACTTCTCGGCCTGGTCCGTCTGGACCTCGGTGGAAACTGGCTGTGGGGCGAGATTCCCCGAGACTTCGGCTCGCTGGTTTCGCTGGAACACCTGAACCTGCAGGACAACCAGTTGACCGAACACATACCCATCGAATTCGGGAAGCTCACCAACCTCAGGGTGTTGGATCTGAGCAGCAACCGTCTGACCAGGGAGATTCCCTACCAACTGGGCGGCCTCACCAACCTGGAGACCCTGAACCTCCAGTACAACGGGCTGTGGAGCTCGATACCCAGGGAGTTGGGAGAACTGACCGGCTTGAGACACCTGGCGCTGGGCAACAACAACCTCTCGGGTGAGATACCGGCCGAACTCGGCGCGCTGGCGGCGCTGGTGGAGTTGAACCTCAGCGGCAATCGCCTGTCCGGGCAGATTCCCGCCGAGTTGGGCGGACTCGCAAACCTCACCTACCTGCTGGTCGGCGACAACCGGCTGAGCGGCTGTCTACCCGCCGATTGGCAGCGGCTGGAGACCGTGGTCGACGATCTGAGGGATCTCGACTTGCCGTTCTGCCCCTGAATCGGCCGGTCGGCGAGATTCCGCAAAACTTCGATAAAAGAGCTACACCCCCGGCAGGCACCACGCGGTATTTATGACGTCCGGCCCGCTATTGAAATAGACCAGACACTCCCCATCGGGATGCTCAAACCGCACCCATTCATAAGGGACGAAATGGGGGCCTCTGCACAAGGATGCAGAGGGGGGCTCATCGTTGCGTTGCGACAGTGCGAGGAACAGGAATCGGGATAGAGATCGTGCCTGTTCACTCGATGGCATGAACCTGTCTTGCGGGAGTCTTACCACAACCCCGTTGTCCCCGGGATGCTCCACGATACGACCGTCGGATTCCAGAACCGCGCACACGGGAGCGTACGCCTCCCATAGTGCTTGATACTCCTCAGTCCGCTGCCGGGCGGACCACACGAGGGCGAATAGGCCAATGCCGAAGAGGACGGCGACCACCATGGACCTAGAGCGCTTCGACACTATGGATCAGAAAGTAGCCGTAAGGCAAACTGTGCCCCAAACCTAATCGGGACGGAATTGCTACTGTTCACCGGAGTTCGGCGGGTCCATCAACTTCGCTGCTGGTACCTCGATCTCGCTGCTGCGGAACCAGACACCCACCGGGAGGTCGGCCGGGAGGTAGCGAAGGTCGGGGGTGATCGTCTCGCCGTCGGCGCCGACGAATCCCACTTCGGTCCGGCCACCGGCAATGAGCCTCGCCCGGACTTTCCCGATCGAGCCGTCCCTCACCTCCACGTCCCCGCTGACGTGCCACGTCCCCGCAGGTGTGTCGAGAGGCAGGAACCGCTGCGGCGGCAGGATCAACCGGCCGCCGGCCAACTCGACGCCCTGCTCTAGGCGGCCGTCTTCGCCTAGCCGGGAGACTACGCGCAGCCGGTATGACTCGGGTCCGGGCGCCGCGGGCGTGGCCAGGCCGATCAGCCCGCGAAGCTCAGGACTGTGGCTGATCGCAAGGCGGCGCAGGAAACGGAGGTTCACCCCGCGGGACCTCTCAACCGCGCACAGCGCGCTGTCAACGGCCAACCCGTGTATCGGCCGGATCGCACGCATTTCGGCGTCGAGAGCGAGCAACTGATCGACGTTGGCGATGTCCGCTGTCTCAAGCGCGTCCCGCAGCGCATCCGTCCCGGGGTTGCAGCCCGCCTGGTCTGCCATCATCTCGCGGACGTCGGCGTCCCTCCATCCCTCCTCGGCGGCCCGGGCCGCGGTGACGATCTCTCCAGCCGTAACTGCCGCCGCCACGACGCTTTCGGCATAGGCGACCTGGGAGTGGGTCTCGAGCGCTTCCTCGAACGACAGCGTCGCGCCGTTGTTGATCCGATTCCGCAGTGAGCGCCAGGAGGAGGCCATCCACGCGAACTCTGAGGATGCCGCATCGGCCGCCTTCAGCACGGAATCCTCGACCCCGATCGGATTGAGCGCCTCCCCGGCGGCCAGGAAGTCGAGCATCCCCGATGCGCGGGCCACAGAGTCGTATTGCTGCGCAAAAGCCTCCCGGAGGGTCCCCGTCGACAGGTCAGACACGGCGACCGGCGCCGGTCTCGCCTCATCCGGCAGCGCCGCTATCCCCGGCCGCTCGAATACGCCGTCCAATAGCTGGGTCTGCACGCCGGCCGTGTAGATCGCCCTGAACCGAACCTCCCGGTCTACTTCTGCGCCGGTGCCGGAGATCACATCTGTCGTGACCTCTCCGTCGGCGTCGTAAACCGTGGCCACCGTGTAGATGTCGCCGTCTACCCGCACGTCCACGGGTTCGAAGACCGGACCGCTCAGGACCATCAGGTTCTGCCACAGGCCGTGGAACCCGATCTCGACACCCTGCCTGTCATAGGTGACGATTCCGACGAACAGCCATGAGGGGCCGGGCCGGTTGAATCTGACCTCGAACGGGGCGATGTCGTCGATCGAAGTGCTGCCTGCATTCGCCGCTTCGGGCCCTGAGTGATACGAGACTCCGGCCTGCCAGTGCCCCTCGATGTCGCCGAGGAGCTCGAACACGCGGGGCCCGACCACGTACAGCACGGCGTAGCCGCCCCGGGCGAGATCGCCCCCCAGGTTCCCGACGCGGTAATGGACGGGGAAGGGATCGCCGGCCACCACCTCCGGGGGAGCGTGTGTGTCCTCGATCTTCAACTTGGCTAGCTTCTGCTCGGCCTGCTCGTCCACCAGGTGGACCGTGAGGTCGAACTCGGACCTCAGGGGCTGGTTGTCACGTTCCAGGTAGGTGGTCGCCTCGATGAAGTATCCACCCGCCGGCAGGTACCGGTCGATGCGGGAGTTGCGGCGCTCCCCGCCATCGTCGTTGGCTCCGATTATCGCGCCCGAGAGCGAAGCCAGGGATAGGACAGGATCCCCGTCCTCCGACGTCAGGTCGATTCGCACGCGGCCGCCCTGCTCAAGGTTGAACGTGTAACCGTGGGCGGGATGCTCGACGACGAAACGCGAACCGCACGTGTCAAGCGTCCAAGACCCGGATGCGGTGAGATCGGCGCCCGTCTCCAGTGTGCCGAGATGCACCGGCTCGCAACCGGAGACGTAGCTGATGGAGATGGCGAAGTCCCCAGGTCCCCGGCTCCGACCGCCGACTGTCGTTACCTCGATCATGTAGGTGCCGGGCATCAGGTCTTGCTCGATGCGGGCGTCGTTGTTGACTCCGCCGTCGTCGTTGTCGGTGATGCGGGTGCCGTCCTCCGCCAGCAGGTAGAGGTAGGGGTCGGCCTCTGCGGATGTCAGGTCGATCCTGATTCGTCCGGCCGTGGCCACTTCGAACCGGTAGGTGAGGGCGTCGTTGCCGGAGCGGAACCGTGATTCGCACTCCTCGGTCGTCCAACGCCCAACCGCCTCTATCGAGTCGTCGGTCAGCGTCCCGAGGTCTATCACCTCACAGTCCGGGGACTCCTGTCCCAACACGGTCCCCAAGCCCGGAACAACAAGAATGCTCGCTATTAGGGCGAAGGCGATGCTCGCCCGCGCCAGCGCGCGCCCGCCAGGCCTACCAACTTGGACACGTCTCATCTCCAACTCCTCTACGTTGAACCGCCGCTAGCAACCTGCCCGATATTATCCCGCCTTGATGGTCCTTAAAGGCAACCCGGTCACAACCCGGCTGGAGGGGAAGGTTGTGCTGGTGACAGGCGCGGGCCGGGGTCTCGGCAGCGGAATCGCCAAGGCTTTCGCAGGAGCGGGTGGGAAGGTGTGCGCGACCGATGTGGATGAGGCAGAGATGGAAGCTTCTTTCATGGGGATGGAGACGAGTGGAACCCGGCTGCTCAAACTCCCTCTGGATGTAACCGACCCTGAAGCGTTCGACTGTGTCGTCCGCAGGGTGTTTGATGAATGGGGCAGGTTGGATGTGTTGGTCCATGCTGCCGTGATAATGCCGTTGATCAGTTTCGAGGAGACAACTCATACCGAATGGTGGCGTGAGGTCATTATCAATCTGGGTGGCCTGTTCAATGGGACTAAGGCGGTGTGGGAGGTGATGAAGGACCAAGGCGGCGGGCACATTATGTCCGTGGCCAGCCTCTCCAGTTTTCACGGCTTTGCCAATGAGGTTGCATATTGTGTGGGAAAACACGGCCAGGAAGGGTTTACCAAGTCGCTATCCATAGAGGCGGCGCCTCACAAAATCGCTATCAACGCCATCGGGCCCGGAAGGCGAATCAAGCCGTCGGGCGTAACCGTGGCAGAGGCCGAGTCGTTGCCCGAGGACGTGAAGTCGACCTGGGCGGATCCGACCGAACTGGGTCAGGCCTTTGTTTGGCTGGCCAGCCAGCCTCCAAACAGATTCACTGGACTCTGTTTCAATGCCGGAATGATCGTAGACGCCATCGGCACCGAAGGATGGGACTTCGACTTCGCTCCCGGGAAGGTCACGTCGGATCCGGAAGGCATGAAGTCGCGATGGGGATGGTACGCAAGCCAAACAGGCCTGGGGTACTGAGGTCCTTCGTCACCCCTCAGGTCTGGTCACCGGGGAGTCGAGAGTCCTAGTCCGGATCGCGAACATTGCCTGCCTGCTCGCACGGCTCTAGATTGGTGTTCATGACTCATCCGGTGCTCGCTGCGGCCCGCGACCTCGGCCCGCATATCCGTTCCCGATCGGCGGAGATCGAGGCGCTCGGGACGCTGCCTTTCGACCTGGTCGATACCATCCGGCCGACCGGGGCCTTCCGGCTATGCGTGCCCGACGATCTGGGCGGACCCGGGGTGTCGGTCACCGAGAGCTTGGAGGTCTTCGAGGAGTTCGCCTACCACGACGGCTCGGTCGGCTGGTGCGTAGCCATCGCCTCCACGACGTCGGTGCTGGCGTCGTACCTTCCCGATCCGCACGCCGGAGACCTGTTCGGTGATCCAGGGGCCATCGGGGGAGGATTCGTGGTTCCCCGGGGCCGGGCGGCGCCCGTCGACGGCGGCCTGCGGGTCTCGGGGCGGTGGCAGTGGGGATCGGGCGTCAAGCATTGCACCACCATCGGTGGCGGCTGTCTGGTGGTGGGAGCCGACGGAAGACCCCATCCCCGCGCCGATGGGCTGGCCGCGCCCTTCGTGTTCATGGATCCTGACGACGTCGAGCTGATAGACACCTGGGACGTGGCCGGACTGGCCGGCACCGGCTCGGTCGACTTCGAGGCGCGCGATGTGTTCGTGCCCGAGGGACGCTGGGTGCAGATCGGTGCGGCGAGGCCGGTACGGGACAACGCCTGGTCCCGTTTCTCGTTCTTCGGCCTGCTGGCCGGCGGGGTGGCGTCCGTCGCGGTGGGCATCGCCCGGCGCTCGATCGAGGAGTTGGTGGGTCTGGCCGGGGCGAAGAAGCCCCAGGGCAGCACCAGGACGCTGGCCGATCGGGCCGCGACCCAGGCGGAGGTGGCACAGGCGGAGGCGACGCTGGCCGCGGCATGGACGCTGCTGCTCGACGCGGTGGATGACGCCTTCGGTGACGCGCGGGCGGGACGGCCTTCGAGCGTTGACCAGAGGCGCCGCATCCGGCTGGCGGCGACCCATGCCGCCCAGACGGCGGCCGATGTGGCCGCGTCGATGTTCAGGACCGCGGGCGGTGCAGCGGTGTATCGCACGAGCCCGATCCAGCGCTGCTTCCGGGACACAGCCGTGGCGGCCCAGCACGCCATGGTGGCGCCGAGGACGATGGAGACCATGGGCCGTATGCGCCTGGGCCTCGACACCGAAACCTCGACTCTGTAACCGTGAAGGGAAGCCCCCGCTCCGGCTGTGGTTAGGCACCCTGGGCCTCGCTTGTTCCTGGTTATTCTGGTAGCACTCACCGGCATCCCGGTCCAGGTTGCCGCGGGGGCCATGCGTTGCATCCCCTCGGCAGGCCACCGGGTTCCAACGGCGAGGGGTAAACTCGACTTGCACCGAGTCTGAGGTTCGATTGTGCGACCCGCCGTAACCCATCCGCCGCAGGAGCGCCTGTCCCAGAGGGTGAGTTGCGGCTCATTCAGGCGGTCAGTCTGGTCATGATTCTCGAAAGAGAACCGGCCGCCGGCCACCTGCGGGGGAGAGTGGCGCTGGTGACGGGTGCGGCCAGAGGCCTCGGAAGCGGAATCGCCAAGGCTTTCGCACGAGCCGGCGTCAGGGTCTGCGCAGCCGATGTGGATGAAGGGGACATGGAAGCCTCCTTCCATGGAACGGAGATTCCGGACACGCATCTGGTCAAACTCCCCTTGGACGTAGCCGACCCTGAGATGTTTGACGATGTGGTCCGCAGGGTGGTTGCCGAGTGGGGCCGGCTGGACGTGCTGGTACATGCCGCGGCGATAATGCCGGTGATCAGTCTCGACGACACCTCTCATGAGTTCTGGTGGCACGAATTGCACATCCATCTGGGTGGCCTGTTCAACGGCGCCAAGGCGGTGCGGGACTCGCTGAGGGCTCAGGGTGGCGGGCACATCATCTCGGTGGCCAGCCGCGCCGGCTTCTTCGCTTATCCCAACGGTGCTGCGTACTGCGTGGGAAAGCATGGCCTGGAAGGGTTTTCCAAGTCCCTGGCCATAGAGTGGGCGCCATACAACATCGCGGTCAACACCATGGGCCCCGGCGCCGGGAAGCGGATCAAGCCAACCGGGATGACCTTGGCACAGGCAGCCCAGGTCCCCGAAGACGTCAGGTCCGCATGGACCGATCCCACCGTGCTGGGAGAGGGATTCGTCTGGCTGGCCAGCCAGCCTCCGGGTAGGTTCACCGGGCTCTGCTTCGACGCAGGCATGGTGGTGGACACCGTTGCTGCCGAAGGATGGGACTTCGACTTCGCTCCGGCAAAAGTAACCCCGGATCCCGGAGACATGGAGTCGCGGTGGGAGTGGCAGGAGCAGTGGGAGAGGGAGGAACGGCACAAACAACGACCGGGCGGAGGACGCTGATCGCACCGCGCCACCCCTTGACCCTGGTCACCAGGGAGTCGAGGCCTCTTACCCTGACGGCGAGCAATTCATGCCTGCTGCTCCAGGACGTCCACACGCCTTTCACGGACCCTGACCGAGGGTGGTTGGCGCGGCGGGTTAGACGGAAGGTGCTGACCAGGGAGTTCGACGAGTATTTTGAACTCCTTGCCATGGTCTCCGAGACCATCCCCAAGGTGTTGGGCGCGGCGCGTCGTGTGGGGGTGGGTGTCGTCTATGCCAGCCTGGGCTACCGGGATGACAGCGTCTCGGAGTTTCAACGGGCCACCGGCTGGCTGTGGGACCTGAAGGGAGGCGACGGCCGTTACCCCACGGCCTGGGAGCCCGCTGAGCATGATTTGGTCCTTCCCAAGCCAGGCTGGAGCGCGCTGTCCAATCCAGCATTTGCGTCCTATCTGGTGCGAAACAATCTCATCAACGTGGTGGTCATGGGCGCCATGTTGGAATTCGGGATAAGCCAGACGTGCCTCGAGCTCTCCGACCGCGGCTTCGGCAGCCTGGTGGTCTCGGACGCGGTCGCCGCACTGACCAGGGCCAGCCAGGACTATGCGGGCGGCAACATGGCGCACGGTCTGATAAAGCTCCGCACCACCGGCGAGGTCCTGGATTTGCTGGATGTGATGGAGAAGCAGGGCGCGGTCCTCATCTAGGTGAGGGGACGGATGCAGGGATGATCCAAACCGTGTTGGGTCCCGTCGACCCCGGCCAGTTGGGAGTCTGCCTGCCCCACGAGCACATCTGGTGCGATCAGCGGCTTGGGCCGAGGGTTGACCTGTTGGCTGCCACCCGTCCCGAGAGCACCTACATGCGGTTGGATGACTTCGATGTGATGGTTTCCGAACTGACGGCCTATCGCCGGGCCGGGGGCAGGGCGATGGTGGATGTGACCTGCGACGGATGGGGCAGGGACCTGGAGGTGCTGGCCAGGCTGTCGGAGGCCGCCGAGGTGCACATAGTGGCGACGTCGGGGTTTTACATAGAGCCCCACATCCCGGGATTCGTCCACGAATGGTCCGGACAGCGCCTCGCCGACCACGTGACCCGAGAGATAGAGGAGGGAGTCGGCGCCGGGAGACGCCGGTGCGGTCTGTTCAAGTCGGCGATACACCGGGCCAGGGTGGAGGGTGTGGAGTTGAAGGTGTTGATGGCCGTGGCAGTGGCTCAGAAGCGAACGGGCGCGGTGATCACCACCCACACCACCGGGGATCGGCGCATGGAGGTGCCGGGGGGCGTGGCAGGAGTGGAACAACTGGAGATTCTCAAGTCGGCGGGGGTCAGTCCCTCCCGGCTCATAGTTGGCCACGTGGACGAGCGGCCGGACATTGACGTGCTGTCCCGGCTGGCCGACCAAGGATGCTTCATCCAGTTCGACGTGATCGGAAAGGAGCACTACCTGCTGGATGAGACCAGGGCCGAGTTGGTGCATGCGCTGGTTCAGAGGGGGTATGTCGACAACCTGCTCCTCTCCCAGGACACCAACCGCCAGACAGACCTGCGCAACGCGGGCCGGTCCGGGTACTGTCACATCTTCGAGGACTTCCTGCCCAGGCTCGGTGCTCTGGGGGTAACCGCGGCGGAGATACGGAAGATGATGGCCACCAACCCTGCCCGGGCGCTGGACATTGCCTGAACACCCTTCCCTCCGAATCCCAAACTCCTACGTGATCACGGCGCCCGCCGAGCCCCGGCAGGTACACTGAACTCAAGCAAGTTGGACCGCACCGAGGACTGAAAGAGCGAGCATGGTTGCAAGAGACGCCGATGTCCTCATCCGTGGAGGTCTCCTGGTCTCCGGGCAGGGGATCACCCACTCGGACGTCCTCGTCGGGGGAGGCAGAGTCTTGGAGGTGGGGGATGACCTTTCGGCCCGGAGCGCCGGTCGGACCATCGACGCTGCCGGGAAATACGTCCTGCCCGGCGGTCTGGACTCCCATGCACATCCCATCTTCGGAGAGAAGATGGACACCTACTCCATTTGCGCCGCCTACGGGGGCGTCACCACCGTGGTCCCCTTCATCGGCTCGGAGACTCATCGCCACGAGATGTTCGGGAACCACTGGGGAGTCAGGAAGTACAACCCCGACATCGTGAGGGGTTTCATCGAATACGCGGAAGAGGTCTCCTATACCGACTTCGCCATCCACGGGCTGATCACCAAGCGGGATGAGGAGGACATTGACAAGGTCATCCCGGAACTGATTCGCCTGGGCGTCAACGCCTTCAAGATGTTCATGGTGTGGAACCCGTGGGCGGGACCCGACTCGCGGACCAACCTCCTCGCCATCCCCGACGACCTGATAATGACGGTCATGGACCTGGCAGGCCGGGAGGGCGGCATGGCGATGATCCATGCCGAGAACGGAGTTTGCAAGGCTTACTTGGAGCGCAAGTTCAGATCGGAGGGAAAAGTCTCCGTCCATCATTACAACGCCGCGGCCCCCAACATAATCGAGGCCGAGGCGGTGCACCGCGCCGCAACCATGGCCACCGTCGCTGACTGCCCGGTCTATCCGGTCCACTTGAGCACCAAAGAGATAGTTCCCATCCTGGAGCAGTACAAGAGCCAGGGTCTCTCCATTTACGGAGAGACCTGCCCGCACTACCTCGCTCTCACCAATGACGACCTCATCCGGGAGGGCTACCTGCTGAAGGTGGCCCCACCACTGAGAGAAGAGGAGGACCAGGACGCCATGTGGCAGGGGCTGGCGAGCGGAGCGTTGGATGTGATCGGCAGCGACTACACCGGATACACACGGGCCTTGAAGCTGACCGGGACCCTGGACGGTCAGGCTGAGGAGCCCGAGGCGGGCGAGGAGAACATCTTCGAAATCGGCGCAGGGCTCACCACGCTGGAGTTCATGATGCCGGTGGTCTGGACACACGGCATCAACGGAGGGAGAATGACCCTGCCCCGGTTCGTCCAGGTCTTCTGCGAGAACCCCGCCAAGATCTTCGGGGTCTATCCCCGCAAGGGGATCATCCAACCCGGTTCAGACGCAGATATCGTGGTCTGGGACCCTGCGAAGCGACACCTGGTCGACCAGGAGCACGGGATCAGCGACTTCTCCACCTTCAAGGGCACCGAACTCCTGGGCATGCCGGTGGTGACCATGGTGCGGGGTGCCGTGGTCATAAAGGACGGCGAGCTCGTCGGGAAACCGGGCAGGGCCAGGTACATCCCGGGCGATCCCAATGCCGCTGCCTACGCCCCCGGCGGGTTCGACGTCAACTAGAGAGAGTCGAGCCGATGCGCAGAAGGGAACTAATCAATCTCATTGAGGGTGAACTGTCGGGGGAGCGAGCCCTGGAGGCCGCCGCCCACATGACGAAGTTCTACCGCTCGCCGGGTTCTTCCGGGTACCACCGCGCCACCGACTTCGTGGCGCAACTCCTGAGAGACAACGGGGTGGAGCGAGTCTGGGTAGAGAGGTTCCCACTGGACGGCGAACACCGGTTACTTACCCAGACCATGCCCCTGGCTTGGGAACCGTTGAGCGCCGAACTGAGGGTGGGGTCCCCGAATGGAAGGCTCCTGGTGTCCTATGAAGACTCACCGTCCTGCCTGCCGTGGTGGACGCCGTCAACCCCGGAGGGCGGACTGACGGTCGAGGTGGTGGACGTAGGCACGGGCGAGCGGTCCGAGGACTTCCAGCGACAGGAGGTCAGGGGCAAGGCGGTCCTGGTGCGAAGCACCACGGTGCCCGATTCCTTCGCGAACGCCGTTGGTCTGGCCACCGAGCACGGTGCCGTGGGCGTGATCACGGACACGCTGTTGTACCCCACGGCTCCCTTCAGGACCAGGGAGTCCCTGCCGGATCCCGTGCAGCTTCTGCGAATGCCCTCCAACCTCCCGGAACTCTGGGCGATCTCCGTCAATTACTATGCCGCGGAGCGCCTCGCCTCGCTGGCGCGCCGGGGCGTGGCCAGGGTCTGGATCGACATCCAGGCCAAGACCTTCAAGGGGGAAGCCCAGAATCTCTTCGGAGACATTCCCGGCGCCGACCGGGCGGATGAGTTCATCCACTTTGTCTGTCACTCGACGGCGGGCACCAAGCCGGGTGCCAACTGCGCTTCGGGTCCCGCATTGCTGGCTGAAGTGGGAGGCGTGATCTCCCGCCTCATCTCGGATGGACGGATCCCGCGGCCGCGACGCACCATAAGGTTCCTGGTGGACGTCGAGGGGCACGGGACCAAGCACTATCTCCACAACCATCGGGAAGAGGCTGAGCGAGGCATCGTCTCGATCGCCCTGGACAGCGTCGGCCACGACCAGCGAAAGAGCAAGGCCGCATTGCTGTTCTATCACTCCCCGGACTCCGTCCCGACCTTCATCAACGACTATTTCGTGTCGCTCATCGAGGCGACTCCCAAGGAGACGCGCTGGGTGTTCAGCAATGACGACGAGATCCCGTTCGTGAACTTCCCGGACCTGCCCTACACGCCTTGGAGCGACAACAAGTACTACCCCGCCTTCGGCATAGCGTCTCCGCTGTTCATGTCATGGCCGGACCTGTTTTTCCACACCGACTATCTCAAACCCAACATGCTCGACCCCGCGGTGTTCCGGAGGTGCGGCATGGTGATTGCCCTAGCTGCATTGGAGTTGGCCTATGCGGGCCCCCGTGAGGGAGTCAAGATCATGAGGGAGGTGACGGCGCGGAGCGAGTTGCGGTTGAGCCAGATCGCCCTGCGAGGCGAACGGCCCGCCCTGGCCACGAGGAAGCGCCTCGCGCACCTCGCCCGGAGGGACAGAGAGGCGATTGAGTCGGCCATGGTGTTCGCCGATCAAGGGGACCCGGAAGGTAGCCGGACCCTCGAAGCCACCAAGGACCGGATGCAACAGAGGATCCAGGACCGGTTGGACGATGTGTTGGGATGGCTGCCCGAGTCGGTTCCCGAGGAAGAATTCGAGCCGGGGAAGGTGGTCCCCAGACGACTGGTGGATCGGGACGCGCCGGGGCTCGCCGGAACCTCCTACGAGACCCGAATCCGCATGGCTGAGGAGATGAATGCCCGGGACCCCCGGATGCGCTATGACTCCCTCCGGATAATGGGAGACGAGATATGGAATCTCACCGACGGGCGCCGGAGCGTGAACGACGTGACCGACGCCATCGCCGCCGAATTCAACTTCGACGTGGAGCCGCGCCACACCCTGGAGTTGTTCGAGGGGCTGGTCAGAGAGGGCTTCATCAGGCTCGACAGCGCCTAGACCATCCCTCCCATCAGGTGGCGATATCTCTCCGGTCGATCCGGCTGATGGCCAACCATCCGAGAAGGATGGCGCCGGCGAGAAGCAGGAAGTAGGTCGGTTCGAAGCCCTTGGCAAGGGGTGGCGTGTCTCCGTAGTACCAGTAGAAGGGTGAAGTCACCCGGACGGGCGCCATTGCGTCGCTGAGAGCGCCGAGACCGTTCAGCAGGAAGGTGGCCATCGCCACAACTGCGGTGACCCTCACCGCCGGAAAAGACGACCCTCCCAGGGCCCAAATCGCCATGGTCAGCCCGCCGAAGAACAGGCCGAGGAGGCCCAGACCCGCACCAGCGGCCAAGATGCTGCCGACCCCCAGTTGGGTGTCGTAGGCAAGGTCTCCCACGAGTGCCGCCACCGTGAGGATCGCGATAACCAGGGCGGTCGAGCACACCACTCCCAGGGCCTTGTTCAAGACCACGGTCCTGCGGGTGGAGGGCGCTGCGAGCACCAGGTCGAGGGCGCCGTCGCTCTCCTCCTTGACCATCGCCGTGGAGACTCCCCGGACCACGAACATGATGATGAGTATCGGACCGATCGCCTGGTAGGTGCGGGAAGAGACCAAGCCGGCCGGGGTGACGATCTCCTCGGGGTTGGTCATGCCGAACATGGCGAACACCTCCCGGGGGAAGGAGGTCACCAAGTCCGCCAAAGCCTGGGCATCGTCGGCCAGCGTCGGCCAGACGGAGAACATCACCAGCGTCAGGAGCCCGAGCCCCCCTCCCCAGCCCCAAACGGAGCGACGGCGATCCCACATGGTCTTGCGGATCGACCCGTTCAGAAGCCAAGCCGCCCGGAGTGACCGACGCTTGCGTCTGCGAGGGAGTCGGAGTGCCCGGGTGGCCGGTATCACGGCCATCTCGGTTGCGATGTCACGGCGGCGGAACAGGAAGTTGGCCCCAGCCAACAACACCGCGGCAGTGAGGGCCAGCCACAGTTGCCCTGCGCCGACTCCCTCCGTCAAGGGATTCGGATCCTGGTACCAGGTGAACGGGCTGGCGGCGGCGAAGGGTTGGAGACCCGGATACAGAGGGGCGAAGCTGTTGAGGAACCACGCCAGGAGCGCCACAGAACCCGCCACTCCGCCTGCCACCACGCTGCGGCCGGTGAAGGTGCCTGTCACCAGCGTCAGCGATGCGAACACCAGGCTGAGCAACCACAGGGACAGACCGGCGGCCAGCAGGCCGGTGACGGAGAGGGCCAGGTCGAATATCGGGTTGACGACCAGGAGGGCCGAGGTCAGGACCGCCGCCAGCACCAGGGCAGCCAGCGCCACTCCTCCAGCCTTCTCCAGGAATACCCGGGTCCGGGATGTCGGAGTGGAGAGCAGCATGTCGATGAGACCGTCCCGTTCCTCCGCCATCACCTCGGCGGCAGCCGCGCTGATGACGAAGAACAGGATGAAAAAGGGAGCAAAAAGCGTGAAGAGGTAGGAGGAGAGAAAGCCCGCCGCCGTCAAGAAGGTGCCGGAGTCTATCCCGAATGCGGACAGCAACCCGGTGGGGAGGTTGTTCATGAAGTCGATGAAGTCGTCGGAGTCCCGCATCACCGTGAACATCACCCCCAACCAGACGGACAGCGCCACGATACCCAGGCCGTACCCCATGACCGCTCGGCGGCGGTCACGCAGGGTCTTGCCGAGGATGGCGGGTATCACGGTCTCAACCCGGGAGGTCAGGATGGAGTTCGGACCCGTAGTAGGAGAGGAAGACCTCGTCGAGATCGGCCTCTTCGGATGTGATGGTTATCACGTCCCTCGAAGAGGCCGCTGCGATCACTGTCTTCTGGGGTCCGGCGATGCTCAGTCGCAATAAGGTGCCCCCGTCGAGGAGATCGATCACGGTCACGCCTTCGATGGATGCGAATTGAGCAGGGTCAACCGCCGATCCGAACTTGATCGAGAGGTTCGACTGGACCTTCGACCTGAACCCCGAGAGGGTGTCCACGTCGATGAGACGGCCCTGGCGGACTATCCCCACCCGGTCCGCCACCCGCTCTACCTCGGGAAGGTAGTGGGAGGAGAGAAACACCGTACGCCCCTCGGCTCTGACCTCGGTCAGCAGTTCGGCGAACTCCTGTTGCATGAGCGGGTCGAGACCGCCGGTGGGCTCGTCGAGGATCAGCAGTTCCGGCTCGTGCATGAATGCGTTCACTACGCCGACCTTCTGGCGGTTCCCCTTCGAATACTCCTTGATGTGCCGGTCGAGGTCCAACTCGAACCGTTCTGCCAGTCGCATTGTGACGGAGGCGGTGTCGATGCCTCGCAGTCTGCTGAAGTAGACCAGGAACTCCCGGCCGGTCATGGAGGGGTAGAGCGCCAGGTCGCCTGGCAGGTACCCGACCCGGCCGCGGATCGCCAGCGAGTCTCCTTCGATGTCCAGCCCGAATATGGAGCCCGATCCCGCCGAGGGCTTCAGGAAATTGAGAAGCAGGCGGATGGTGGTGGTCTTGCCCGCCCCGTTGGGGCCGATGAAACCGAACACCTCTCCCACATCCACCGCCAGATCCAGATCGACGATCCCCGCCGTGTCCCCGTAATACTTGGTGAGACCCGAGGTCTCTATGGCTCTCGACACGGTCGCACCTGCCTTGTCCCACCCGCGACCAATCACGGTGGCGCGGGCAATCCTCGTCTTGTCGGTTCCTCCTGACTCTACCCACCGCGATCCGGACCGGCCCGCGCGGCCCCGATGGGCAAGAAAGCCGCAGATGACGCAGTTGCAGGAGAGGCCAACGCTGGGAAACCGAGTGGGGGAGGAGGAGCCCGGTCCTCTTTCCCCTGCGGTATTGTGCTGGTCCATGAGCGAGACCTACCGAAACATCCTCGGCCTGCGGGCCATTCGCAATTACCAGGAGCGTTCCATCCGCCAGGAAGACCTCGACCGGGTGCTGGAGGCGGCCAGGTGGACGGGTAGTTCCAAGAACCTCCAGAAGTGGGCGGTCGTGGTCATCCGCAACCCCGAACATATCGAGCGACTGGCCGACTGCGGCACCTTCACCACCCCGCTCCGGGCGGCGGCGGTGGCGCTTGCCCTCGTCCAGGAGCCGAATACCCGGGAGTTCGACACGGGACGGATGGCGCAGAACATCATGCTGGCCGCCGACGCCCTGGGGATGTCCACCTGCCCGATCACCCTGCAGCGCACCGAGGACACGGCCCGCGTGCTGGGGCTCCCGCCGGGTTGGGTGTGCCGCTACGCCATCGCGCTCGGCTACCCTGCTCCCGACGCACGCCCGTCCCGGTACGGGGGGCGCAAACCGCCCGGGGAGATCTTCCACCAGGAGTCGTTCGGCCAGTGACCCGAACCGCCCGGGCTCTGGCCGACCAGTATTGGGAGTTCCGGCTCGAGCACCGCCACTTCGCCAACCTCTCCCGGGGCGAGTTGAGTCGATTGGAGCGTTGGGACGATCTCTCCGCCGAGGGAATAGCAGCTTCCAAGGAGGCCTTCCTCCGGTTCGCCGCCGAGGCGGAGCAGGTGACCGCCGAGGAGGACTCCGACCGGATCCTCGCGGAGACCGTCGCCGCCGCCGCCTTCATGGACGCCAGCGTCAAGGTTTGGTGGCCGCAGCTGCAGGCGCCGAGCACTCAAAGCGGACTGCTGAGATCATTGATACCGGCGCTCTACCTTCAGCCCCTGGTCACTCCCGACCATGGACTCCGGTATCTGGAGAAGCTGGGTGGCTTCCCGGCGATGGTCGACCAGTTGGTTGACCGGCTCCGGGAGGGCCGCGCCACCGGGGTGGTTCCCCTGGCCCGCCATGTTCGCCAGACCATCGGGAAGCTCGAACAAATCCTTGCCCGACCACCGGCCGAAGATCCGATCGCCGACCAGCCCCCACCCGCCGAACTAGGGCCGGACGAGGCCACCCGGTGGCGGTCCGAGGTGGTGGACGCGATCGAGACGGGCCTGCGTCCCGGCCTGATCCGATTCCAGGAGGCTCTGGCTGAGATCACCCTTCCCTCAGGTCGTCCCGATGACCGGCCCGGGCTTTGCCACCTGGACGGCGGTGAAGCGGTGTACCGGGATGTGGTCAGAAGCCACACCACCCTCGACATGGAGCCCGAGGCCATCCACCGGTTGGGCATTGAGCGAGTCGGGATGCTGGAGGACGAATACCGGCGCGTGGCGGGACCTTTGCTCGACACAGACGAAGTCACGGAGATATACACCCGCCTGCGCGACGATCCGGGGCTCCGGTATGCAGGCTCCGATGAGTTGGTCGCGGACGCCCTGCGCTGTCTCGGCAAGGCCGCCGCGGCGATGGGCGGGTGGTTCGATCCCGTCCCAGAAGCGCCTTGCGTGGCACACGCCATCGACGTGGGGTCCATGGCTTACTACTACCCGCCGTCCGCCGACGGCGTGCGACCGGGCACCTTCTTCTTCAACGTGGCGGACCCGACCGCCTGGGCCAGGTTCCAGATTCCCGGCATCGCCTATCACGAGGGCATACCTGGCCATCACCTCCAGATGGCCCTGGCCATCGAGAACCCCGGAATCCACGACATCCACCGCGACTACCTGCCGGCCTTCTGCGAGGGATGGGGCCTGTACACCGAGCGCCTCTCCGATGAGATGGGCCTCTACCAGGACGATTGGGAGCGGATCGGCATGCTCACCGCCGACTCCCTGCGGGCCGGGCGACTGGTGGTGGACACCGGCATCCATGCGCTGGGCTGGTCGCGGCGTAGGGCCATAGAGTTCCTTGCGGATCACTCCCCCATGTCCCTCCACGAGGTCACCGAGGAGATCGACCGGTACATAGCCACTCCCGGCCAGGCCCTCTCCTACATGCTCGGCCGCCTCGAAATCGAGTCCCTGCGCGCCGAGTCCGAGGCACGGCTGGGCCCGGCATTCGACATCAAGAGCTTCCACGGGACCGTCCTCGGCAACGGCGCCGTCCCACTCAGCACCCTCCGTTCAGTGATCCGGGACTGGTTGGACTCCCACTGACGACCGTAGAGCGGGCAGGTCAGAGACAGGCTGCACAGAAGGGACGAATCCATGGAGGGTGGGAGACGCCCGCTTAGCTGTGACCTTCAGGCAGATTCTGCCAGGTGCGCAAACTTCTTTCGCCACTTGATGCAACGTTGCGCATCACGTTCCTCGTAAACACGCAGGGTGGAATGAGGGTCCAGCGTGAACTTTTCCTCCCGGCCCTCTGCCAGTGCGGTTATTCGCATCGTATACCATGCTGTCGCCCCACCCCGAGGTGGGGAGTCGAATACCGGAAACTCAGGATCGCCACCTTCCTCGGTCAACCACACCTCTGGCAGCCGCGGATTGAGGACCATCGCACGCGCCATGCTCACCATGTCGACAGCGCCACCCACCACTGCATCCACCGCCTGTTCACGCCTCTTGAAGCCCCCTGTCAGCATTAGCGGCACATCGGTTACCCCTTTGGCGCGTCGGGCAAAACCGAGAAAGTACGGCTTGCCGTCCGATTGCCCGTCGGAGCTTGCCTTCGCCCCGGGAAAATAGGTCCCGCCGCTGATGTCGATGAGATCAACCGAGGTTTGGCCGAGAAGGCGGACCACCTCCAGGGCATCATCCTCCGTCAGTCCACCTTCCAGTCTGTCCGTCGAGTTGATCTTGATCCCCACGGGAAAGAACGGGCCCACGGCGCGCCGTATCTGACCGATTATCTCGAGCACTATCCGGCATCGTGCCTCGATGGAACCGCCGTAGCCGTCTTTGCGGAGGTTGAACAGTGGCGACAGAAACTGGCTGAGCAGGAATCCGTGTCCGGCGTGGACCTGAACGCCGGTGAACCCCATGTCCTTCGCATATGCTGCGGCTCTTGCATACATGTCGGGTAGTTCCTGGATGTCTTCAGCTGACATACCCGCGCATTGCAGGCCTTCGATGTCCAGCGCGGATGGTCCCTTCGGTTGACTGATCGGCAAGTGTGAAAGGGCGCCGGCGTGACCGAGTTGCGGCCAAATGTGAGCATCCTCGAACACGGCGCGGCGGACCAGTGACTCCATGGCCTGGCGATCGGTGTGCGGTCCGAGCACCAGGTTCCCAGGTTTTTCCGGGTAGCGAGGATCACCTTGGACTTCACCAATGATCGAGACCGCCGCTCCACCTTTCGCCCATCTCTCGTACAGTCGGACCTGGGCCTCGGTGGGATCGCCTTCACCGTTTCCCAGCGAATCCGACATGGCGGACTTGGCGAGTCGGTTTTTCAGCAGCGCGCCACAGGGAAGCACCAGCGAGTTACGAAGTGGATTGGGATTCGAGGTCTCACGCTCCAGGGTTTGTCCACTGCTCTCGGTCCCGCTCATCGACCAATCGCAATCTCTCGGTTCAAGTCTCAATCCTTGGTTCTGGTGCTTTGAACTAGCGCCCTCCCGCTTATTTGGCTCGAAGCTCTCCCAGCCGGGTCCACACAGGCCGCCAAACGCCAGCGGGCCAGGCGAGCGGAGGGAGTGGGATTCGAACCCACGAGGCACGGATGCCCAACAGTTTTCAAGACTGTCACCTTAGGCCGCTCGGTCATCCCTCCTTCGGGTCGGAACCGGATGCGGTCGCCGAGCGGAGGGAGTGGGATTCGAACCCACGAGGGGGCGTCAACCCCCTACGGCATTTCGAGTGCCGCGCACTAGGCCGGACTATGCGATCCCTCCGGACAGATCACCCTTTCCACCGGTGATCGGGTCATAGACTAGCCGGTCGTCTCCGTGATGGACCGAACATAAGGTAGCCTCCGAGCAGTGAGGCGAAGCTCTCTCGTGGGATGGTCCGTGGCGGCCTGGCTGACTCTGTTGATGGGTTCCTGCGCTGATGAACCGGCGCTTTCCCCCGCCTCCACGGTGATGGTGGAGGTGACCGCCGAGGTGAGCGCCACCACCGCCGCAACCGTGCCGACCACCGCCGCCCCGACCACCCGTCCGGCGCCGGTGGAGGGCTTGTTGTTCCTGCCCGAGTCATTCCGGGACAGGATGGTGGAATTGGTGGAGGAGACCCAGGCCCTCCGTGGCTTCACCTTTGTAGAACCCCTGCAGATCGAGGGGATCACGTCCCAGGAGATGGTGAGGCGGCTCCGCGGCGGCGTCGGAAACGACCCGCGGCTCACCGAGGTCGATCAGCCGCTGTTCAGGCTGCTGGGTCTGATCGAACCGACGCAGGACTGGGTGATGGTCCTGTCGGGCTTCCGGGCCCGTCCCATTCCCGGTTACTACGACGTGTCCAGCCAGAAGCTGTGGCTGGTGTCAACCCTGGAGGACCCGAGCCCGCTTGAAGAGATGACCCTGGTGGGCGAGATCGCCAAAGCGCTGGTGGACCGGCACCTGGGTGTCTGGAGGCGCCAATCCCGTTTGGCCAGGGTGGGCGACAGCGATTACCTGGCGGTCCTGGGGGGCATGGCCGAGGCCGACGCCACGCTGGTTGAGTTGCTCTTCATGGAGGGCATGAGCGACTCGGCCAGGGAGCAGGTGCTCGCAGAGGCATGGGAAGTGGCCTCCGACGATCTGGCTCTCCCTTCGTTCCTGACCCACAGCCTCGGTTTCGCGTCGGGGCCGGTTCTCGAGTTCCTACAGGCGCTGATTCAGTCGGGCGGTTGGGACTTGGTGAATCAGACCCATCGGGACCCGCCCGATTCCACCGAACTGATTCTGGAGCAGGGTGTCGGGCCGGTGGACCCAGTGCTCCTGCCCAAGCCGGATGCGTCCCCTCCGGAGGCGTACCGGTTGGTTTCCGACTCTGTGTGGGGACAGTGGGGGTGGAACGCCCTGTTGGCTTCGGCTCTCCCCCCCGAGCAGGCCGCGGGTGCCTCGCGGGGCTGGGGAGGTGACCGGTACCTGGTATTCAGCGACGGTGAGGACATCGCCCTGGTGGTGGACTACCTGGGGGACACCGCGGCCGACGCGGACGAGATGCGGTCGGCCCTGGTGGAGTACATACGGGAGGCCATGGAAGCGGGGGAGCCCACGGTGACCGGCGATGGGGTGGAGTTCTCCGGTGCCACCTATGCCTGGCTCGGCGGAGAAGGCCAAGCACTGACCCTGATCGCCGCTTCCGACGTGGAGGTTGGACGCGGGTTGCGAGCTTCCCAGGGTGGCTGAGGGGGTTTCGGCTGGTCCTGTTTTCCTTCCTCATTCCCGCCGCATCAGGGATAGGCTCTGGGGAGTGACCTTTCCCCAATCTGGCGCCGTTGTCGCAACCCGGGCACTTTGCACGGGCCGGAGGGCTGAGGGACGGTGAACCGCCCGGACTCCTCGATCCCGACCCGTCAAGTCCGGTCCGCTTTCGTATCGGCGGTCGTGGTGGTTGCCCTGGTGACGGCGGCCTGCGGAGGCGCCTCTGAATCCTCGGCCACGGGTGCTACCGAGGAACCGGTGGTCACCACCGCCGCGTCGGCCGCCACCACTACTTCCACGGCTCCCGTGACCACCACCACAGAGGCTCCTGCGACCACTACCACCACCACGGCTCCGGTCACCACCACCGAAGCTCCGCCCACCACCGAGGCGTCGGCCACCACCACGGCGTCTACCACAACCACGACCGTGGCAGAGGCCGACCCCGACCTGCCCGTGATCGAGGGACTGAGCCCCGAGATCTCCGCCCAGGTCTGAGAAGCCGTGGAGGTCACCGAGGGCATCAGGGGGCTGGAGTTCGAGGAACTGCCGGTGATCACGGTCCTTTCGCCCGAAGACTTCGAGGCGCGGGTCCGGATGGAGGTGGACTCCGAATTGGAGGACATCGAGGTCGACGAGGCCCTGTTCAAACTGCTCGGTCTGCTGGAGCCCGATGATGATCTCAGGGCGCTGTACGGAGAACTGTACGGCGAGAGCGCGGCGGGGTTCTACTCCAGCGAAGACAAGGAGTTGGTGATTCCCGCGTCGGGTGAAGAGTTCACGGGCATCGAGACCATAGCGCTGATCCACGAGTTGATCCACGCCCTCACCGATCAGCACTTCGACTTCGGTTCGAGGATGGAGGACCTGGTGGACAGCCAGATGTACGATCCCGCCTCGGGTCTGGTCGGCTTGGTGGAGGGAGACGCCACCCTGGCGGAGTTCGTCTATGTGAACAACCTCGACGTCGCCGCCCGGAGCCGCCTTGCGGCGGAGTTCGCCGACTTTGAGCCACCCGACATCGACATCCCACAGTTCATGGAATTGGCGCTCTATTTCCCTTACGACGCCGGCTTTGAGTACGTGTTGAACCGATGGAGGGAGGGGGGATGGTCGGCGGTGAACGACCAATACCTGGACCCGCCTGGTTCCACCGAGGAGATCTACCTGGGCGCTCCTTCCCCGGCCACGGAGGTAGTGGAGATGGAAAGGCCGGCCGGTGTGCTCCCCGAGGGATATGAGGAGATCTACGACTACACATGGGGCTTCTTGGACATCCTGGTCATGTTCGAGCAGATCCTGGGTCCGGAGGTGGCGGTGGACGCGGCGACCGGATGGGGCGGGGGTCGTAGCCTGGTGGGGTATGCCGAGGACGGTGAGGTGGTGCTCGTGTGGGAGTATGCCGGAGATGATCCGGCTGAAGTCGAGGAGTTGGCAGGGTTGCTGGCTGACTACGCGGCGGCGGGCATGAGGGTGGGCGACCCGCAGACGCAGGGAGAGTTTGGCTTCCTGGCCTCCGCCGACGACTTTGTCCTGGTTGCTCCCATTCCGGCCGGCCTGGTGATGGTGGCCTGCTCCGACCCGGAGGTGTGTCCGTCGGTCACCACTGCCTATCTGCCTTGAGCGATGGGAGAGTTGCGGTGCGGGGAGTGGAGTTCGGGTCCGGTGACGGTGGCTGACAGCTTCTGGCGGAGGCTGGCGGGGATCCACGGGGTTCCCCGGGGGTGGGGGGTGTTGATTCCCGGACGCTCGGTCCACGGCCTGTCCATCGCGGCCAAGTTGTGGGCGGTGGGGCTTGATACGGCGCTTCGGGTGGTGGGGGTGCGAAGTCTCCGACCGGGCGGGCTGGTTGTGTTCAGGGAGGCGGCCGCAGTACTCGAACTGCGGGGCGACCGGGCTCCTCCCCAGGTGGGCTGGAGGCTGTCTTGGAAAGGAGGCGTCTCTCCGTGGTCGGGCTCCTGATCCTGTGCGGTACCCCGCTCGGCAACCTGGGGGACGCTCCTCCCCGGCTTGCCGAGGCCCTGTCCAAGGCGGACTGCATCTACGCCGAGGACACCCGGCGGTCCGGCCGGTTACTGGACGCCCTGGGTGTCCGGCCGCGGAGGCTCCGGTCCTACTTCGCCGGAAACGAGTCGGCCCGCACGGCGGAACTGGCCGGTCGGCTGGCGGCGGGGGAGACCGTAGCGCTGCTCAGCGACGCGGGGACACCCGGCATCTCCGATCCCGGGTTGTCGGCGGTGAGGGCGGCTCTCCGTCAGGGGGCCCAGGTCACGGTCATACCGGGCCCGAGCGCGGTGACCGCCGCCCTGGCCGTGTCCGGACTCTCGGCCAACCGGTTCTCATTCGAGGGGTTCCTGCCCCGTTCGGGGGAGAGGCGCGCCCGGCGCATCCGGGCGGTGGCCTCCTCGGCGGAGACGGTGGTGCTCTTCTCCTCTCCCCACCGGCTGGTGGATGATCTCTCGGACCTGGCAGGGGCGGGGCTGGGCGACCGTTCCGTGTCGGTGGCCCGCGAACTCAGCAAACTCCACGAGGAGATATGGCGGGGCTCGGTGTCGGAGGCGCTCGGAGAGTGGACCGCCCGTCCACCCCGAGGCGAGTTCACCCTGGTGCTGGCCGGCCGCGGGCAGGCGACGGAGAGCCTGCCCATGAGCGAGGCGACCGAGGCAGTGGGACGCCTGGTGGCCCAGGGGCTCTCCACCTCGGCGGCGGTGAGAGAGGTGTCCCGCCTGACAGGCGTGTCCCGGCGGGACCTCTATGAGGCGGCCCACGGTGGTGGAGAGTGACCGTGCCGGGGACGGCCGACGTCGCCCGCTGGGTGGACTCCCACTGCCATCTGCAGTTGGATCGACGGCCGGCGACAGAGTTGTTGGATCGCGCCTCTTCGGTGGAGTGGGTTGTGACTCCCGGAGTGGACCTGGAGTCCTCTCGATCGGCTGTCCGGCTGGCGGCTGAGCATCCCGGCCGGGTGGTGGCCACCGTGGGTCTTCATCCCCATGAGGCGAGCCGGTGGCCGTCGCAGGGTGGCGGCATCGCGGAGTTGGCGGGGAGAGCGGCGGCGGTGGGGGAGACCGGGCTGGACTTCTACCGGAACCTGTCCTCCCGTCCGCACCAGTTGGAAGCCTTTCGTTCCCAGATCGAGCTTGCCATGCTGCTCCGCAAACCCCTGGTGGTGCATTGTCGGGACGCCTTTTCCGATGTCCACCGACTGCTGGAGGAAACCGGTGCCGGCCCGGCGGCGGTGATGCATTGCTGGACCGGCGGACCTCGCTGGACCAGGCGTTTCCTCGATCTGGGCGTGAAGTTCTCCTTTGCCGGCCCGGTCGCGTTCCCGACCGGCGACACGGTGAGGAGAGGCGCGGAGGTCGTCCCTCCCACGCGGGGGATGGTGGAGACCGACACGCCCTATCTCGCCCCGCCGCCTCATCGGGGAGAGCCCAACGAGCCGGCCTGGGTCGCCCTGGTGGGACAGGCCCTGGCGCGGGTGTGGGGAATGGAGACCGTCGAAGTGGCTCGCATCACCAGCGCCACGGCGCAACAGACCTTCGGCGTCCCCGACGGGGGGCCCGGTTGAGCAACTTCACTCCCTCCCGAATCTCCGAGTTGCTGCGCCGCCATGGCGTGACGCCGTCGCGGCGGTTGGGACAGCACTTCCTGGTGGACGCCAACCTGGTGAGAAAGATCGTGAAGACCGCCGGGATCGGACCCGGCCACCGGGTACTGGAAGTGGGGGCGGGAGTGGGCAATCTCACCGCGGCCCTGGCGGAGACCGGCGCCCGGGTGGTCTGCTACGAGGTCGATGGTCGTCTCGGCCCGGTCCTGGAGGAGACGCTGGCCAACCATGCCGGGCGCGTCGAGACGCGCATGGAGGACGCCCTGGCGGTCGATTGGGACACCGCCCTGCACGGCGAGGACTGGGTGATGGTCTCCAACCTGCCCTACGGCGTCGGCACTCCGCTCCTCATGGAGATGGTCCAGAACGTTCCCTCGATTTCCCGGTTCGTGGTGATGCTGCAGCGTGAAGTTGCCCGCCGGCTTCTGGCATCCCCGTCCAGCCGGGACTATGGCCTCCCTTCGGTGATCGCAGGCCTTCACGCCTCCGTCCGCCGGGCTTTCGACGTTCCCCCCCAGGTGTTCTTTCCCCGCCCGGAAGTATTCTCCTCGGTTGTGGTGATGGACCGGATCCGCCCCCACCCCGACACCGCCCGGGCCATCTCCCTGGCGGCCGGTGCCTTCGGTAAG
Source organism: bacterium (assembly GCA_028819835.1). Next base: position 39,819 of record JAPPKR010000235.1, read on the forward strand.
CGTCGCAAGATGCTCCGTCGATCCTTGGAGTCGGTCCTGCCTTCCCCCGAACGGATCCTGGCTGCGGCGGACATCCGCCCCGAAGAGCGCCCCGAGTCCCTTCGGCCCACCGACTTCCTGCGGCTGGCGGGGGTCGTGCGGGGTTGGGAGTCGGCAGGATGAGCGCCTGGCTTGCGCCCGCCAAAGTGAACCTCACCCTGATGGTCGGGGCCAGATCGGCTTCCGGGCTTCACCCCGTCCGGTCCCTCATCCAGACCATCGACTGGTGTGATCGGCTGACCGTGGTGGAGGGGGAGGAAGACCGACTGGAGATCGAGGGCGCCGATCTTCCCGATGGAGGCGACAACCTGGTGTGGAAGGCGGTTTCCGCATTGGAGAAGGAGGCCGGCGTGAAGCGTCCCCCACTCCGGATCACTCTCCAAAAGCGCCTCCCGATCGGCGCGGGATTGGGGGGAGGGAGCGCCGACGCCGCCGCGGTGCTCACCGCTGTGGGGGATATGCTCGGCGTCTCCCCGGCGAGGCTCCGGAACGCGGCGGCCCCGATCGGATCGGATGTTCCGGCCGCCTTGCTGGGAGGAACCGTGTGGGCGGAAGGGTTTGGTGAGGAAGTCGCCCGGCTTCCCGGACTGTCCGGGTTTGCGGTGGCGGTGCTGGTGCCTCCTTTCCCTCTACTGACAGCCGATGTTTACAGGACGTGGGATGATCTCTCCGCACCGCGGGGGCGGGAGTTTCCCTCCCGGTTCCTGCCCCCTGCCCTGCGCCGTTCGACGCCGATCCGCAATGACTTGACTCCCGCTGCCCTGCGGCTCCGCCCGGAACTCGGAGACCTGATCGAGGCGGTGGCCGGGGAGTGGGAAAGGCCGGTGGCCATGTCAGGCAGCGGTTCCTCGCTCTTCTCCTTCTTCTTGGACGTGGAGGAAGCGGCCGGGGCGGCCCGGGAAGTCGAGGGGCTGGCCTCGGTGGCAGTGGGAGCGGATTTGTTTCCGCACGGCCCGGTGCGCGTCGAGGCGGTAACCTAGTAGGCGATGTGCCCTTCGTTCCCCTTGGGGGGTGGTGTAACCGGCAGCACAGCGGGTTTTGGTCCCGCCGGTATGGGTTCAAGTCCTATCCCCCCAGCCAGGGCCGCATCGCCCGGCTCCAGCCCGACGTGGAGGTACCCATGAGCCATGTGGTGATAATCATGGCGGCCGGCGACGGCGTCCGGATGAGATCGGACACGCCCAAGGTGCTGCACCCCCTGGCGGGTCGGCCCATTCTGTCCTGGATAGTGGAGGCAGCCGCGGCTTCCGGCCCTGAACGGATGATGTTGGTGGTGGGATCGGGGGCCCGCCGGGTGAGGTCGCTCCTTCCCCGCTGGGTGGAGACCTGCTTTCAGTCCGAGCGGCGGGGCACGGGACACGCGGTCTCCGTGGCGATGGATGCACTGGGGGAACTTCCCGACCAAACCCCGGTGGTCGTGCTTCCGGGTGATGTGCCGCTGCTCCCGGCCGACGTGATCTCCGCGGCCGTGGAGTCGCACCGGTCCGGGGGTGCGGCGGCCACCATGCTCACCGCCATGGCGGATGATCCGCAGGGGTATGGGAGGGTGCTGCGGGACGCCGAGGGACGGGTTCGAGGAGTGGTGGAGCATGTCGACGCCACGGAGGCCGAGCGGGGGATAGGTGAGATCAACACCAGCATCTACGTCTTTGCTGCGGGTCCTCTGCGCGACGGGCTGGGACGGATCGGGACTGGCAACGTCCAGGGTGAGTATTACCTGCCTGATGTGATCGGGGTGATGGTGGGCGACGGCCGGGAGGTAACGGCCCGGCTGATGCCTTTCGGAGAATCCCTGGGAGTGAACGACCAGGCGCAGCTGGCGGAGGCCTCCGCTCGCATGAGGCGGCGCATTCTCAACCGCCACATGCTGGCCGGGGTGAGGATGGAGGACCCCGACCGGATCTACGTGGAAGCGACCGTAAGGCTGGCGCCGGGGGTGAGACTGTATCCGGGCGTGCACCTGGAGGGCGAGGTGGAGGTGGAGGAGGGCGCGGTCCTGGGACCCGACGTCCACATCCGCGACAGCCGGATCGGGGCCGGGGCGCGGGTGTGGTATTCGGTTGTGCGGGAAGCCGAGATAGGCCCGGGCGTCGAAGTCGGCCCCTACGCCTCGATCCGGCCGGGCGCCCGGATCGAAGCGGGAGCCAAGGCCGGGACTTTTGTGGAGATCAAGAACAGCCGGCTGGGGAAGGGCGCCAAAGCCCCTCATCTCTCCTATCTGGGCGACGCCGATGTGGGGGAGGGGGCCAACGTCGGAGCGGGGACCATCACCGCCAACTACGACGGCTACCAAAAGCACCGCACCACCATCGGGCCGGGGGCGCAGATCGGTTCCAACACGGTCCTGGTGGCGCCGGTGGAAGTCGGAGAGGAAGGATGGACCGGGGCCGGTTCGACAATCACCCGACCGGTGGAGCCTGGGTCCTTGGCGGTGGAGCGTTCACAGCAGAGGAACATCCGGGGTTATGCCGAGCGCCGGGCGGCCCGCTACCGTGAGGGGGGCGGAAAGGACCGCTCACCGTCGGCGCCTCCCGAGCCGACCGGCGACAGCTAGATGGAGACCCCCGGATGGACATAGCCGACCGCAAGGAGATGCGGATTTTTTCCGGCAGTCACAATCTCGAACTTGCCGAGGAGGTGGCCGAACTTCTCGGTGTGTCCCTGGGACGGTTGAACAAGTCCACCTTCTCCAGCGGAGAACTCTATGCACGGGTAGGAGAGAGCGTGCGGGGCTTCGACTGCTTCGTTTTGCAGAGCCACTCCTTCCCGATCAACGATGCGGTAATGGAGCAGTTGATAATCATCGACGCCTTGCGTCGCGCCTCGGCTCGCCGGATAACCGCGGTGATGCCCTACTACGGATACTGCCGCCAGGACAAGAAGGTGCTCCCCCGCGAGCCGATCACCGCCCGGCTGATGGGTGACCTGTATATGGCGGCGGGGGCGGACCGCCTGGTCTCGGTGGATCTCCACACCGGGCAGTTGCAGGGGTTCATCACAAAGCCCTTCGATCACCTCACCGCCATCCCGATCATCAGCGAATACCTGTCCACGGTGACCAGCGGGGATGTGACCATCGTCTCCCCCGACGCGGGAGGCGGTAAGCGGGCTGAGAAGTATGCCAGGCAGTTGGATGCCGACGTGGCGTTGGTCTACAAACGGCGGGACGACCACGTGCACAATTACTCAGAGGCGCTGGCGGTGACCGGCGAAGTGGAGGGTCGGCATGCGGTGATAGTGGACGACATCATCGACACCGCCGGCACGGTGTGCAACGCGGCCGAACTCATCCGGGACATGGGGGCGGCGTCGGTGCGGATCGCGGCTACCCACGCGGTGCTGTCCCATCCGGCGGTCAAGCGCCTGAGCGAAAGCGGGGTCGATGAGATCGTGGTAACCAACACCCTCCCGGTTCCCGCAGCGGATCAGATCAACAATCTGAAGGTCCTGTCCATCGCCTCCATCGTGGCGAAGTCGGTGCATGCCATCTTCACCGAGGGGTCGGTGAGCCAGATCTTTTTGGGCGAGAACGCCTGAACCGCGCTTGGATACTCAGGTTTTCGAGGTTCGTACCGGCCGCCGACCGGCGGTTGAGGACCTGACGCCGGAGGTAATGACGTTTTGCATGTCCCGGGGAGACGGGTTGGTCTCGGTGTTCGCCCCGCACTCGACCTGTGGCGTTGCCCTGATCGAGAGGGGAGCGGGGAGCGTTCAGGACCTGCTGGCGGCCCTGGAGAGCATCCTGCCCCGGGGCTTCGGCTGGCGCCACCGCCACGGATCGCCCGGCCACGGGGCGGACCATGTCATGCCGGCCATAGTCTCTCCCAGCCTGGTCTTACCGGTCCTGGCCGGCCGGCCGGCGCTGGGCGTCTGGCAGTCGATCGTGCTGGTGGATCCCAACCGGGACAACCCGGTCAGGAAGGTCCGCCTGAGCTTCATCCCGGCTTGAGCCTCGGGAGGCGACAGGCGGCGCCGAAGAAGCCAAATCCGCTACTTGCGCCTCCTTTGGACTGTTAATATCGGGCGGGCGCCGCAGCGGGAGAAGCATCGAGAATGAAGATCAAGATCGGAATCGCCCACACCAATCGGGTGATAGAGATCGACAGCCAGGACGCCGAGGATGTACGTTCCCGGATTGAAGAGGCCTTTGCGGGCTCCCAGCCGATGGTGTGGCTTCAGGACAGCGACGGCACGCGGATCGGCATCCCGCGGGATATGCTGGCCTTTGTCGAGTTCGAAAGCGCCGAAGGGCGCTCGGGCGTCGGGTTCGCTGCGGGTAGCTAGGAGGCGAGGTAGCGGCGGCGGCGCCTGGCCAGCCAGCGCTTCCGGTGTCTCCGGCGATCCTCTTCCGACAAGCCCCCCCAAACTCCTGATTCCTGGTTGGTGTTCAAGGCGTAGTCCAGGCACTCTGCCTGCACTGCGCACTCGT
>JAPPKR010000259.1 GCA_028819835.1 bacterium
GGGCTACACCGCATCGGGTGTCTACATGACCATTCAAGCCGCCACCGATCCCACCGTCCCGCCCAATGGAGGGTGTTACCGCCCGGTGGAGATCATCGCCCCCAAAGGGACGATCGTCAACCCCATCTTCCCGGCCGCCTGCACCGGTGGCAACGAGATCGTCTCGGTGATCCACAACGCCGTGTACCGGGCGCTGGCGGAGATCCCCCGGGACATCCCCAACCCGGTCCGGTTGATGGCCGCCGATCAGGGTTCGTCCAACAACCTGTTCCTGAGCGGCTTCGGTGAGGACGGGGAGCGGTTCGTTCTCTACGAGTACCCCGAGGGCGGATGGGGCGGCGCCGAGGGCCGGGACGGCCAGAGCGCCATCTACTCGATCGTGGGCAACACCTGGAACCTCCCGGTTGAGGCGATCGAGATGAGGTACCCGCTCCGCATCGACCGGTACGAGCTTCGCCAAGACTCGGGAGGTCCCGGAGAGTGGAGGGGCGGGTTATCGGTCAGACGTGATTACAGGTTGCTTGCCCCCACCGGGGAGTTGTCGGTGCTGGGCAACCGGGTGAGAGTCCCCCCTTACGGTCTGTTCGGCGGCCACCACGGGGCCCCTGCCCGGTACCGGATCGATGCCGGCACGCCCACCGAACGGCTGGCGGCACCCGAGTTCGGCGCCAAGAAGTCGATGGTTCCCCTGGAGCGAGACCAGGTGGTGAACCAGGAGACAGCAGGTGGCGGCGGATACGGCGATCCGTTGGACCGGGACCCGGAAGCCGTGGCCCGCGATGTCGAGTACGAATACATCTCCCGCAGGAGCGCCTTCGAGGACTACGGGGTGGTGCTGGACGATGAAGGCGCACTCGACAGGAAGGGAACTGCATCCCGCCGGGAAACTCTCAGGGAAAACCGAAGGTGAGAGACACCGGACCCCTGGCTCGGAAGGTCGAAGCCCTATATCGAGACCGCACTCCCGGATCCCGGGCCCTGTGGGAGGAGAGCAGGGGGATCCTGCCCATGGGAGTCTCGGGGGCTGCCAAGTTCTACGAGCCGTACCCGGTGGCGCTGGCCGCCGGGTCAGGGGGGCATGTGACGGATGTGGACGGAAACGACTATGTGGATCTCCTGATGGGCGCCGGTTCCTCCCTCTTAGGCCACTCCCATACCTCCGTGGTGGCGGCGGTGCGTGACCAGATCGGCCGGATGGCCACCGTCCTGGCGCCCGCTCCGCTCGAGCGGGAGTTTGCCGAGCGAATCCGGGGGCTGATGCCGTACCTGGAACGTCTCCGGTTTGCAAACACCGGTTCCGAGGCGGTACGGACCGCTCTGCGCGCCGCCCGGGCGGCCACCGGCCGGATGCGCTATGCCAAGTTCGAAGGCAACTACCACGGTTCCGATGACTACTTTCTCCTGTCCTCGGTCTCGCGGGAGGTGGCGGGACCTCCCCACCGCCCCAAGCCGGTCCCCGACTCGGCCGGGATTCCCGACCGCATCCGGGAGGAGACCCTGCTGCTCCCCTACAACGATGTGGAGAACGCGGTGTCTCTCATCTCCGACAACGCCTCCGACCTGGCCGCGGTGGTGATGGAACCGGTGGCCTTCTCCAGCGGCGGCGCGGTGGCCGCCGATCGGCACTTTGCCCAAGCGGTCCGGGACGTCACCGCCCAAAAGGGAATCGTGCTGATCTTCGACGAGGTGGTGACCGGCCTGCGGCTGGGGACCGCCGGCGCTCCCGGATACCTGGGAGTGACGCCTGATCTGTCCTGCATCGGGAAAGCCATCGGAGGGGGTCTGCCCCTGTCGGCGGTGGGTGGGCGAGCCGACATCATGGAAACCGTGCTGGGCGCCTCGGCCCACGCCCGGGGCACCCACATCTTCCACTCCGGGACCTTCACGGGGAACCCGGTCTCGCTGGCAGCCGGGATGGCCGTCCTCGACGTCCTGGAACGGGAGCCGGTGCTCGAACACGTCGACTGGCTGGGCGACAGGTTGCGCGCCACTCTCCAGGAGGTCCTCGACTCCCACGGGCGGGGTCACATGACCGGATTCGGCTCGATCTTCCAGTTGCATTTCACCGAAGCCCCTCCCCGCAACCGGCGGGAGATCCTGGCCGGGGACCTCGTCATGCTGGCCGCGGTGCTGCTCGGCATGTGCGCACACGGGATCCTGTGGCCGCCCGTCCACCCGGGGGTGGTGGCCTTCGCACACACCGAGTCGGACATCGACCGGACCGCCTCGTGCCTGGAGACGGTGCTGGAGATGGCGTCATGACCCGAACCGGCCATTCGGAGGAGCGCAAGGCCGCCATCCTCACCGGTGCAGGTAGGGGCATCGGCAAGGGGATCGCCACCACCCTGGCCGAGCGGGGATACGACCTGGTCATCACCTCCCGCACCCGCGAGGACCTGGAAGTGACAGGACAACTGGTGGAACAGGTGGGCGGCTCGGCGGCAATCGTGGTTGCGGACCTGAAGGATCCGGACACCCCATCGGTGCTGCTCGAGACGGCCATCGATCGATACGGTCGCCTGGACGGGCTGGTCAACAACGCGGCCGTCAACGTGTTCGCTCACTTCTGGACCCAGTCCGAGAGCACCCTCGATGAGACCATCGCCACCAATCTCACCGCTCCCTTCTACCTGTGCCAGGCCGCAGCGAACTACTGGGTCGACAACGGTCGGGGAGGGGCGATCGTCAACATCAGTTCGGCGGAGGACACCATCGCCTATCCCGAGCAGGTTCCCTACGCCTGCTCGAAGGGAGGGCTCCTCTCTCTGACCAAGGTGCTGGCCCTGGAGTGGGGGCCGTTGGGGATCCGGGTGAACGCGGTCAGTCCCGGTTCGGTCGACACCGAGATGACCCCCGACGTCTACCGGCAGGAGGCCCCGAAGCTGATGCCGATCGGTCGCCTCGGGAGACCGGAGGACATCGGCGCCTGTGTCTTCTTCCTGCTGAGCGACGACGCCGCCTTCGTCACCGGCACGGCGCTTTATGCCGATGGGGGGTACATGCTGCAATGAGCGGGAAGCTTTCGGGGAAGAACGCCATCGTCACCGGGGTCGCCTCGGGGATCGGGAAGGCCACCGCCGTCAGGCTGGCGGCCGACGGCGCCAACCTCTTCTGCGTGGATCGGGATGGGGAGGGCTTGGCGAGGGTGGTCGGCACCTTGGGCGAACGCCATGTCGGTTTCGCCGCCGATCTGAGTCGCGCCTCATCGTGCCAGGAGGTTGTGGCGGCTGCCCTGGAGCACTGGGACAACCGGATCCACATCCTGGTCAACGCAGCGGCGATCCTGATCCGCGAGCCTACCCTGTCTCACTCGAGGGAAGCCTGGGACCTGACCTTCGACGTAAACCTGAGAGCGCCGTTCATCCTGTCCAGAGACGTGGTGGCGTCCATGATGGAGGCGGAAATCCGCGGCGCCATAGTGAACGTGGCTTCCATCGAGGCGGTGCTTCCCGGACGAGGGCATGTGGCATACACGGCTTCCAAGGGGGCGATCACCATGCTGACCCGCTCCTCGGCTTTCGAGATGGCCCCTTATGGGATCCGCGTGAACGCGGTCTCTCCGGGAGTAATCGCCACCGGAATGAACGCCGATCTGCGGGAGGATCCGGAGAGTTGGTCGGAGATGCTGTCCGGCACGCCGATGCGCCGCCACGGTGAGCCCGAGGAGATAGCCGCGGTCATCGCCTTCCTGGCGTCGGATGACCCCAGCTTCGTCACGGGAGCGATAGTCACCGCCGACGGCGGTTGGACACTACATTGACCGGCGCCGTTTGGTAGGGAGAGAAGGCAGGACATGCGACTGGTGAGGATGCCCCGACTGGGACAGGACATGGAAGAGGGAACTCTCGTGGAGTGGGCAAGGTCGGTGGGCGACCAGGTCGTGGAGGGCGAGATCCTGGCCGTGATAGAGACCGACAAGGCGGAGGTGGCCTTCGAATCGCCCTCCGGCGGGTACCTGGTGGCGGTCCTGGCGGAGGCGGGCTCGACCCTGGCCACGGGAGCCCCGATCGCATGGATCGCCGATGACCCCACGGCCAAGCCCCCTTCTGTGGAGTCGGCTACCGCTCCGGGTGAGAAGGTGCCGCAACCCAAGGAGGCTCCCTCTCCTGAGGCCGCAGTCCGAAGGACCCCGCCGAGGCCCCGAGGACGGAAGCCGGTCTCGCCCCTGGCCCGCCGCCGGGCAAGGGAACTCCGAGTCGATCTGGCCGGAGTCGAGGGTACGGGTCCGGGGGGAAGGGTCACCGAGGATGACGTGGTGAAGGCCCACCAGGCTGCACAGACTTCCTCCGGGGACTCCGACGGACTGTCTCGGATGCGGCTGGCCATCGCTGCCCGAATGTCCAAGTCGGCGGCGGTCCCCCAGTTCCAACTGGTAAGAGAGATCGTCCTCGAAAAGCCCGAGGATCCCGGAGATGGGCCGAAGGTGACCTATACGGACCTGTTGCTGTGGGCCACGGCCGGGGCCCTGGCGGAGAGGCCGGCGGTCAACTCCAGTTGGGTTGAAGGCAATCCGCCCACGGTCCGATTCCACCCGAAGGTCAATCTCGGGTTCGCGGCGGCGGTTCCCGACGGCTTGATCGTGCCGGTGATCCGCGATGCCGCCTCCCTGTCGCCGCGTCAAATCTCCGTCCAGCGACGCAGGCTGGAGGGAGCGGCTCGCAGCGGGCGTCTTCGTCCAGGGGACCTGTCCGGCGGAACTTTCACCGTCTCTAATCTGGGCGGGGCCGGCGTGGACGAGTTCATCGCCCTGCTGAACCCGCCGGAGGCGGGCATCCTGGCGGTGGGCGCGGTGAAGCCCAGGCCGGTGGTGTTGGACGGCGCTCTGGTGTCGGCGCCCACGGTGCGGCTTACCCTTACCGGGGACCACCGGGTCTTCGACGGCATGGAGGGTGCCAGATTCCTCCAGGCCATCGCCGACCGACTGCAACCTCAGACCTGACCATGACATCTCTAGCATCTGCGACGAAGGGAGCACGATGAGCCTCTACGAGCCGACATACATGGAGGGCACCCTCGGCACCATGGCCGTGGACTGGGAGGAGCGGATCAACATGGCCCGGATGCGCGACGAGCGCAAGGCCCGGGCCCAGCACCAGATCGCCGAGGCCGGGCTGGGGTCGGTGCTCTTGCTGGACGATCCCAACATCCGCTACGTCACCGGGCTGGCCATGCTGGGCGGCTCGGGCGCGGATCACTACAGCTTCCTGACCGCCGGAGGCGACGTGGTGCATTGGGACACCGCCGATCACGCCAGCAACGAGCGCGCCAACTGCCCCTGGCTCCCCGACATCCGCTACGCGGCCCCCGGACTGGGGAACGTGCCCCGCGCCAGCGGGTCCCCGTCGGCCCGGGAGTTCCTCCTCGACACCATGGCGGACCTGATCGTGGGGGCCGCCCACGACTACGACGTTCACCGCGACCCGGTCGGCATCGACTCCACGCAACCGGCCCTGGCCCGGAAGCTCTCGGAGCGGGGACTGGATGTCCGGGAGGGCGCCGCCGACGCTTTGCACACCGCCCGGCAGACCAAGACCAAGGACGAGATCGAGTGTTTCCGGGTCCTCTCGGCGATCTGTGAGGCAGGGTTCATGGCCATCAAGAAAGCCGCCGAGCCGGGCATGCTCGAACAGGAGGTCTGGGGAGCGGCGGTGGAGGCCGTCCTGCGCAGGGGAGGGACGGTTGAGGGAGGGTATCTCACCAGCGGCCCGAACACCTGGCCCAAGCACCAGGCCAACACCACCGACCGGATGCTGCGCCCCGGCGACATCATGTACGCCGACTTCTACAGCGCCACCTTCCAGGGTTACCGGTCATGTGTCTACC